>NZ_JAQMIL010000091.1:0-37685 GCF_029990105.1 Bradyrhizobium sp. Arg237L
CACCGCAAAAACCCAACCCAACCCTGTTCGTTGAGAGCCTTGACTCACTAAGCCCCATATGAGGGTGGGCAAAGCCAACGGGAGGCCGCCATGTCCGTCGTCAAGGCCGATGCAACGCCGCTCACGATCGTCTTCGAGGATGACGGCCTGGTGCCGAACAACCGGCTGCCATTCCTGGTCTACAAGGCGACCGTCGATGTCGACAGCGACCACCCGGAGAAGACCATCGAAGGATTGTTCGGCGCCAATGGCTGGGGCGCGATGTGGCGCAACGGCGTCTACGATTACCTGCACTATCATTCGACCGTGCACGAGGTGCTCGGCGTCTCACGAGGCAGCGCGCGCGTGCAATTCGGCGGCGAGCGCGGCAAAGTACTGCAGATATCCGCCGGCGACGTCGCGATCCTGCCCGCCGGCACCGGGCACCAATTGATTTCATCGAGCAATGATTTCTGCGTGGTCGGCGCCTATCCGCCGGGACCGCCGATGGAGATCACGCGGCCGACGCCTGAAAATCACGCCAAGGCGCTGAAGACGATCCCGCGTGTGACGGTACCCAGGACCGATCCTGTCATGGGCGAAGATGGCCCGCTGGTCAGATTGTGGAAGCGGTCCTGACCCGGCAGACGCCCACACCACTGAGCAGGCGTCACGCCACATTCCCTTCAACGTGATCCGTGCGGCATCCCGGGCCCTTGGGTTCACCGGTTCACCATGCTTGGATATGATGGATAGTTGAGTCCATGCGATTGATTGGCTGGAGGAATGGCTCATGTCCGACATCCCACACACCGTCGACCTCTCCGTGAAGCCCGAGGTCACCGCGTTCTTCGATCCGGCGACCAACACCGTCAGCTACGTGGTCAAGGACCCCGGCTCGAAGGCCTGCGCCGTGATCGATTCCGTGATGGACATCGATTACGCGGCCGGCCGCATCGCCTACCAATCCGCCGACAAGATCATCGATTTCATCACGCAAAACGGCCTCAAGCTGGAATGGCTGATCGAGACCCATGTTCATGCCGACCATTTGTCGGGCGCGCCCTATATCCAGGGCAGGCTCGGCGGCAAGATCGGCATCGGCGAAAAGATCACGGTCGTGCAGGAGACGTTCGGCAAGATCTTCAACGAAGGCACCGAATTCCAGCGCGACGGCAGCCAGTTCGACCGCCTGTTCAAGGACGGCGACACCTACGAGGTCGGCGCGATGAAGGCCTTCGCGCTCTATACGCCCGGCCATACGCCTGCCTGCATGACGCATGTGATCGGTGACGCGGCCTTCGTCGGCGACACCTTGTTCATGCCGGACGGCGGCTCGGCGCGCGCGGACTTCCCGGGCGGCAATGCCCGCGATCTCTACCGTTCGATCCAACGGATTCTGTCGCTGCCGAGCGAGACCCGCCTGTTCATGTGCCACGATTACGGCCCGAACGGCCGCGAGATCCGCTGGGAGACGACGGTCGCAGAGCAGCACGCCCACAACATCCACGTCCATGACGGGATCACCGAAGACGAGTTCGTGGCCACGCGCGAAGCGCGTGACCGGACGCTGCAGATGCCCAAGCTGATCATCCCGTCGCTGCAGATCAACATGAAGGCCGGCAAGCTTCCGGCGCCGGAAGCCGACGGCAAGCGATACCTGAAGGTGCCGCTCAACTTGTTATAACAAAACGGCAGCGGAGCCAGCCCCGCTGCCGTTCGCAATATTTGTCGTCCCTCGAGACCGTGCCTTACGCCGCGTTGCTGCCTTCCTGGCGGCTGGCCTCGAACAGGAACCAGGTGCGGCGCTCGGTCTCGTCGATGAAGGTCTCGAGGATGCTGGCGGTGGCGGCGTCGCCATGCTCGTCGGCGAGGTTGCGCGCCTTCCGCATCGCAGCCGCGATATGCTTGTTGTCTTCCATCAATTCGCGCAGCATCTCGCGCGGCGGCACGTAATCCTCGTTGTTGTCCTTGATGGTCTGCAATTTGCTGACCTGGCTGATCGACTTCAACGTGCTGCCGCCGATCTTGCGCACCCGCTCGGCGAGCTGATCGGTGGTGGCGAAGATCGCGTCCGACTGCTCGTCCAGCATCAGATGATAATCGTGGAAATGCCGGCCACTGACGTGCCAGTGGAAATTCTTGGTCTTCAGGTAGAGCGCGAAGGCATCCGCCAGCAGCGTATTGAGCGCCGCTGAAACCTTCTGGACGGCCTCGTTGGGCAGATCGGTCGGCGTATCGAGGTCGGGGGAAATTTTGTCGGATTTTGGATCAGGCTTGGCTTTGCTCACGTTGAACCTTCCTGTTAGGACACCGGACACCGGCGGCCCGAACTCCTGGTCGCCGGCCCCTCTAACGCATCATACAGATGCCGGTTCCTATGCCGGAACCCCAAGTTTTTGCCGGGCCCCCGCCGATGGACGAATGGATCGATTATTACGATTCCACGCATACGATTTATGTCAGCAAGCTGCATCGCGACCTGCATTTCCAGATCATTGCGCGGGATATCATTGCCTATATTTCCTCGCCCGACGCCGTCGTGCTCGACTATGCCTGCGGCGAAGCGCTGTCCGCAGGCCAGGTCGCGGATGCCTGCGCCACGCTCTATCTTGCGGAGCCCGCGCCCGGCGTACGCGGGCGGCTGATCGCGCGCTTTGCGCCCAACACCAAGATCCGGGTGCGCTCGCTGGAGGAGGTGCGGCAGATGGCCGAAGGCTCGGTCGATCTCGTCGTCATGAATTCGGTCGCGCAATATATGACGCCGGAAGAGCTGGATGCCGCATTCGCCGTCATTCGCCGCTTGCTCAAACCCTCCGGGCGCTTCGTGCTCGGCGATGTCCTGCGACCCGAAGTCGGCATGGGCAGGGACGTTCTCGCGCTCCTGGATTTCAGCGCCCGGCACGGCTTCCTCAGGGATGCCCTGCTCGGGCTGATCAGCACGGCGCTGTCGGACTATCGGCAATTGCGCACACGGATCGGCCTGGAGCGCTACGGCGAGGAGGAAATGCTGAAGAAGCTCGCGGCCGCCGGCTTCAAAGCCTCCCGCGCCCCCCGCAATATCGGCCACAATCCATGGCGGATGACGTTCGTCGCGCATGACGCCTACCCATGATCGTGCACGCAACCGTTAGGGTTAATCCGGGGTAAGCATGGCTAGCGCCTGCGAAATGGGCAATGATCGCCTCGGCCCGGTGGCGGAACGCGTCGACGCGGGAGCAGTGCATTGCTCTTTATCCTGGTTCAAATCCAGGCCGGGCCTCCAATCTTCTCGAAACATCCCGTAGCCCGCCTTGAGCGCCAGCCTAACCCGGGGCCGTTCGGGAACGCTGACGCAGGTGTCCCGGGTTGCGCGTTCCGCTCCACCCGGGCTACAGGCTGGCGACCCACGGCAAAATTGCCGGTTGACGGGGACTTTTTCGGGGTTTCACACGCCAAAAATCTGGTCTAAAGACCACCCGCGCGCGAGGGCACCCCTCACGCTGTGGCCATAGGGACGCGCGGTAGCGCGCCCTTTTTTTGTGCCGAAATTCCTGTTCCCGCGAGAGCTGATGCCCAAACGAACCGACATCTCCACCATCCTGATCATCGGCGCCGGTCCCATCGTGATCGGCCAGGCCTGCGAATTCGATTATTCCGGCACCCAGGCGGTGAAGACACTGAAGGAAGAGGGCTACCGCATCGTCCTGGTCAATTCCAATCCGGCGACGATCATGACCGATCCGGAGCTCGCGGACGCCACCTATATCGAGCCGATCACGCCCGAAATCGTTGCCAAGATCATCGAAAAGGAGCGCCATGTCGTTCCCGGCGGCTTTGCGCTGTTGCCGACCATGGGCGGCCAGACCGCACTGAACTGCGCGCTGTCATTGCGCAAACAGGGCACGCTGGAGAAATTCGACGTCGAGATGATCGGCGCCACGGCCGACGCCATCGACAAGGCCGAGGACCGCGGCCGCTTCCGCGAGGCGATGACCAAGATCGGGCTGGAGACGCCGCGGTCGACGCAGACCAAGACCCTGCCGGACGCGCTGCGCGCGCTCGACCATATCGGCCTGCCCGCCATCATCCGCCCGTCCTTCACCATGGGCGGCACCGGCGGCGGCATCGCCTACACCAAGGCGGAATTCATCGAGATCGTCGAGCGCGGCATCGACGCCTCCCCCACCGACGAAGTCCTGATCGAGGAAAGCGTCCTCGGCTGGAAGGAATTCGAGATGGAGGTGGTGCGCGACAGACACGACAACTGCATCATCATCTGCTCGATCGAGAACCTCGATCCGATGGGCGTGCACACCGGCGATTCCATCACGGTCGCGCCGGCGCTGACGCTGACGGACAAGGAATACCAGATCATGCGCGACGCCTCGCTCGCGGTGCTGCGCGAGATTGGGGTGGAGACCGGCGGCTCCAACGTGCAGTTCGGCATCAACCCCGCCGACGGCCGCATGGTCGTGATCGAGATGAACCCGCGCGTGTCGCGCTCTTCCGCGCTCGCCTCGAAGGCGACCGGCTTTCCGATCGCCAAGGTCGCTGCAAAACTCGCGGTCGGCTACACGCTGGACGAGATCGCCAACGACATCACCGGAGGCGCAACGCCGGCTTCGTTCGAGCCGACGATCGACTATGTCGTGACCAAGATCCCGCGCTTCGCGTTCGAGAAATTTCCGGGCGCCTCCCACACGCTGACCACCTCGATGAAATCGGTCGGCGAGGTCATGGCGATCGGCCGCACCTTCCAGGAGAGCCTGCAGAAGGCGCTGCGCGGACTGGAGACCGGACTGACCGGCCTCGATGAGATCGAGATCGAAGGTCTCGGACAGCACGACGACAAGAACGCGATCCGCGCCGCGCTCGGCACGCCGACGCCGAACCGCCTGCTGCAGGTGGCACAGGCGATGCGGCTGGGCTGGTCGGACGAAGAGATCTTCAATTCCTGCAAGATCGATCCCTGGTTCCTCACCGAGCTGCGCGGCATCGTCGAGATGGAAGCCAAGGTCCGCGCCCACGGCCTACCGCCGAATGGCTACGGCATGCGCATGCTGAAGGCGATGGGCTTTTCGGATGCGCGGCTCGCCGTGCTGGCCGAGACCACGGAAGCCGAGATCACCGCCAAGCGCCACGCGCTCGGCGTCCGCCCGGTGTTCAAGCGCATCGACACCTGCGCCGCCGAATTCGCCTCGCCCACGGCCTATATGTACTCGACCTATGAGGCGCCGTTCGCAGGTCTTGCGGCCGATGAGAGCGCGCCGTCGGACAAGAAGAAGGTCGTCATCCTCGGCGGCGGGCCGAACCGCATCGGCCAGGGCATCGAGTTCGACTATTGCTGCTGTCATGCCTGCTTCGCGCTCGACGATGCCGGTTACGAGACCATCATGGTCAACTGCAATCCGGAGACGGTGTCGACCGACTACGACACCGCCGACCGGCTCTATTTCGAGCCGCTCACGGCCGAGGACGTGCTCGAGATCATCGCGACCGAGCGCAAGAACGGCACGCTGCACGGCGTGATCGTGCAGTTCGGCGGCCAGACCCCGCTGAAGCTCGCGCGTGCGCTCGAGGCCGCGGAGGTGCCGATCCTCGGCACTTCGCCCGATGCGATCGATCTCGCCGAGGATCGCGACCGCTTCAAGCGCGTGCTCGACAAGCTCCGCCTGAAGCAGCCGAAGAACGGTATCGCCTATTCGGTCGAGCAGGCGCGCCTAGTGTCCGCCGACCTCGGCATGCCGCTCGTGGTGCGCCCGTCCTACGTGCTCGGCGGCCGCGCGATGCAGATCATCCGCGACGAGAACCAGCTCGCCGACTACCTGCTCGGGACGCTGCCCGAGCTGGTGCCGGGCGACGTCAAGGCGCGCTACCCGAACGACAAGACCGGGCAAATCAACACCGTGCTCGGCAAGAACCCGCTGCTGTTCGACCGCTATCTCTCCGATGCGACCGAGGTCGATGTCGACTGCCTCTGCGACGGCAAGGAAGTCTTCATCGTCGGCATCATGGAGCATATCGAGGAGGCCGGCATCCACTCCGGCGATTCCGCCTGTTCGCTGCCCCCGCATTCGCTCGATGCCAAGACGATCGAGGAGCTCGAGCGGCAGACCCGCGAGCTCGCGCTCGGCCTCGACGTGGTCGGGCTGATGAACGTGCAATATGCGATCAAGAACGGCGATATCTACGTGCTCGAGGTCAATCCGCGCGCCTCGCGCACGGTGCCCTTCGTTGCCAAGGTGATCGGCACGCCGGTCGCGAAGATCGCGGCGCGCATCATGGCCGGCGAGAAGCTCGCCGACTTCAATCTGAAGAAGAAGAAGCTCGAGCATGTCGGCGTGAAGGAATCGGTATTTCCCTTCGCACGCTTCCCCGGCGTCGACACCGTGCTCGGGCCGGAGATGCGCTCGACCGGCGAGGTCATGGGCATCGACCGCTCCTTCGAAGTCGCCTTCGCCAAGAGCCAGCTTGGCGGCGGCACGCGCGTACCGCGCAAGGGCACCGTGTTCGTTTCGGTGCGCGAGACCGACAAGGACCGCATCACCGACGCGGTCCGGCTGCTGCATGGGCTCGGCTTCAAGGTGATGGCAACGTCGGGCACCCAGCGCTTCCTCACCGACAGGGGCGTGCCGGCAGAGAAGGTGAACAAGGTGCTGGAGGGGCGGCCGCACATTGTCGACGCCATCACCAATGGCGACGTCCAGTTGGTGTTCAATACCACCGAGGGTCCACAGGCACTCGCCGACAGCCGTTCTCTGCGGCGCGCTGCCCTCTTGCATAAAGTGCCGTATTACACCACTCTTTCAGGCGCTGTGGCGGCCGCCCAGGGCATCCGCGCCTACCGGGACGGGGACCTTGAGGTCCGGACGCTGCAGAGTTACTTTTCCGAGAACTGACCGTCAGCCTCGGCCCAATATCCGCTCCCAGGGCCCGCTAAACGGTTGGTAATGAAGCCGATACGGCTGGAACTCACCGCCCGTTTGGATGTTGTCTCGGCCCCTCAGGGGCCGCGAATCACTAAGCGGGCGGGCTGGCGTTTTGAGCCGTGATGGCCCGAGTCCAGCGCAATCGAAGCAACGCCTATCCGCGCGCCGCTGCGGTTCGCCCCGATTTGAAGGATGAGAGATGATGGTGGAAAAGGTTCCGATGACCGCGACCGGATATGCGGCTCTCACGGACGAATTGAAGCACCGCCAGTCGGTGGATCGTCCGCGAATCATCGAGCACATCGCCGAGGCGCGATCACATGGGGACCTCTCGGAAAACGCGGAATATCACGCCGCGAAGGAAGAGCAGTCCCATAACGAAGGCCGTATCGCGGAGCTTGAGGACAAGCTGGCGCGCGCCGACGTCATCGACATCACCAAGCTCTCAGGCGACACCATCAAATTCGGCGCCACCGTTACGCTGATCGATGAGGATACCGAAAAGAAAGCGGTGTGGCAGATCGTCGGCGAGGTCGAGGCCGATGCCAAGAAAGGCCGCATCTCCATCACCTCGCCGCTTGCGCGCGCGCTGATCGGCAAGACCAAGGGTACGACCGTGGAAGTGATGGCGCCCGGCGGCGCCAAGGCCTACGAGATCACCAAGGTCGAGTGGCGCTAGATCTATTCCATTTCAAATGTGCAAGAGAGCCGCGTTTATCGACGCGGCTTTTTTGTTGCCGTAGCCCGGGTGGAGCCAACGGGTCGCGCGCGCCCCGTTGGCTCCGCCCGGGCTACGGACTACGGTTCACATCCCGTTAACAGGATTGTGAGTGGAACCGCTGTCGCATTTCCCTCGTCTGCGACACGTACACTTGATTATGCTTCATAACTATCGCGAGGGGACATTCCGGCAACGGCGCCAGTTTTTTGGTTCGACACAAGGAACTGCGCGCGCAGTTCTGCGTATCGAGCTGACCGGCTGTGGGCAGCGGCACTCCATCGCGAGACGACCATCGGCCGCGGACAATGCCCGCGGTCATCCACCAGAGGGGGTAGAACATGGACCAGATTTTCTCGAAATGGCAGCCGCTCGCGCTCAGCCTGTTTCGCTTCGTCACCGGGCTATTGCTGTTTCAGTACGGCGTCGCCAAGATCTTCAAATATCCGGCGATCCCCTATTTCGCCGACATCCCGCCGCTGATCATGGTCGCCGGCCTCCTCGAGCTCGTGCTCGGCGCGCTACTGATGATCGGCCTGTTCACGCGGGTGTCCGCGTTCATCCTGTCGGGCGAGATGGCCTTCGCCTACTTCCTCGGGCACATGTTCAAGAACCCGGCCACGCCGGTGTTTCTCCCGCTGCTCAACAATGGCACCGCAGCGATCCTGTTCTGCTTCGCCTGCCTCTATCTCGCAACCTCCGGCGGCGGCCCCATCAGCATCGACGCCGCAAGGAAGAAGTAGTCTCATTTTCGTAGCCCGGGTGGAGCGCCAGCGTAACCCGGGGGCCGCTCGTAAACACTGACGCAGGTGTCCCGGGTTGCGCGTTCCGCTCCACTCGGGCTACCGATCGCCATCGCCGCCTCACCCCGCCGCTTTCACATCCAGCGGCACGGCGGCCTCATATTTCGAATTATGCAGCACCAGCGATGTCCTGACATTGCGCACGTGAGGCGCAGCGGTGAGGTGGGTGACGAAGTTCTGGAACGTCGCCATGTCAGGGGCGACGCATTTCAGAATGAAATCCACCTCGCCCGACAGCATCCAGCATTCCCGCACCAAGGGTTCCTTGCGCACGAAATCCTCGAACGCGCGCAGATCCGCATCCGCCTGGCTCGACAAGTGCACCGCGGCAAACACCGTCACATCGAAGCCGAGCCGCTGGGGATCGAGCAATCCGCGATAGCCCAGGATATAGCCCGCTTCCTCCAGCGCCCTGACGCGGCGCAGGCAAGGCGGCGGCGAAATGCCGACGCGCTTGGCCAATTCCACATTTGTGATTCGGCCATCGGCCTGGATTTCGGCAAGAATTTTGTGATCAATCTCGTCAAGGTTCTTAGACACGCGGGTCTGGTTCCCAAGAGCTTGGAGGATTTGGTGGTTCTGACGGCAACTCTCATAGCCCAGTCGGCTCGACAGCCGCAATTTTATTGCGCGTGCAGTGCAGGATTTGATGCGGTTCCGGGGAAAAATCGCTGATATGGATTGCAATTCTTGCATAGCTACCCAGATATAATAGAGTTGGGTTTGACTCTGGCGGCGCCGCCGCGATGCCTTTCCAGGCGCTTTCCGCACAAGTCCTGACAAAATCGCCCTGAGAAGGGATTCGCCTATGCCTGCTCCTATCCATGCCAAGGTCGTCATCATCGGGTCCGGTCCGGCCGGCTACACCGCGGCGATCTACGCGGCGCGGGCGATGCTGGAGCCGGTGCTGATCCAGGGCATCCAGCCGGGCGGGCAGCTCACCATCACCACCGATGTCGAGAACTATCCGGGCTTCGCCGACGTGATCCAGGGCCCCTGGCTCATGGAACAGATGGAGAAGCAGGCCGCGCATGTCGGCACCAAGATCGTGACCGATCTCGTCAACAAGCTTGACCTATCGCAGCGGCCGTTCCGCCTGACCTGCGACTCTGGCGATGTCTATCTCGCCGAGACCGTCGTGCTCGCCACCGGCGCGCAGGCCCGCTGGCTCGGGCTGCCGTCGGAAGAGACGTACAAGGGCTTCGGCGTTTCGGCCTGTGCAACCTGCGATGGCTTCTTCTATCGCGGCAAGAAGGTCGTCGTGGTCGGCGGCGGCAACACCGCGGTCGAGGAAGCGCTGTTCCTCACCAACTTCGCCTCGCAGGTCACCATCGTGCATCGCCGCGATCATTTCCGCGCCGAGCGCATCCTGCAGGATCGCCTGTTCAAGCATCCGAAGATCAAGGTGGTCTGGGACAGCGCCATTGACGAGATCCGCGGCGCCGAGAACCCGACCAAGGTCACCCATGTACGCTTGAAGAACGTCAAGACCGGCGCACTGACCGAAGTGCCGGCCGACGGCGTCTTCATCGCCATCGGTCATGCGCCTGCGACAGATCTCGTCAAAGGCCAGATCAAACTCAAACCCTCCGGCTATGTCGAGGTGGCGCCCAATTCGACTGCGACCTCCGTGCCCGGGCTGTTTGCCGCCGGCGACGTGGCGGACGAAACCTATCGCCAGGCGGTGACGGCCGCCGGCCTCGGCTGCATGGCAGCGCTCGAGGCCGAACGCTTCCTGGCTTTGCGCGCGAGCGATCGCGCGGCGGCGGAATGATCATGGCTAGAACACGCGATGGATTTACGGACATGGACTGGGACAAGCTGAAGGTGTTTCACGCAGCGGCGGAAGCGGGAAGCTTCACGCATGCCGGCGAGCAGCTTGGCCTTTCGCAGTCGGCGGTCTCCAGGCAAGTCAGCGCGTTGGAGCAGGAGCTTTCGGTCTCGCTGTTTCACCGCCACGCCCGCGGCCTGATCCTCACCGAGCAGGGCGACCTGCTGTTCCGCACCGCCCATGACGTCTTCATGCAGTTGCAGGCGGCGCGGGCAAAGCTCACCGACAGCCGGGAGCGGCCGAGCGGCGACCTCAAGATCACGACGCCGCCGGCGCTCGGCATCAACTGGCTGATCCCGCGGCTCGACGAATTCACCCAGCTCTATCCGGACATCCGGATCTCGCTGATCGTCACCGACGAGGATCTCGATCTCTCGATGCGCGAAGCCGATGTCGCGATCCGCACCCGCAAGCCGACGCAGCCGGACCTGATCCAGCGCAAGCTGTTCTCGATCGGCTTCCACGCCTATTGCTCGCCGGAATACATCAAGCGCTTCGGCACGCCGCGCACGCTCGACGACCTCGACTCGCACCGCATCATCATGCTCGGCGATTCCCAGGTCCCGACGCATCTGCAGAACCGCGCCTGGCTGATCGATGCCGGCCGCAACGGCTCGGGTCCGCGCGAACCCTACTTCAAGGTCAATAACATCCTGGGGTTGGTGCGCGCCTGTCAGCAGGGCCTCGGCATCGCCGCGCTGCCGGATTACCTGGTCGAGGAAGACAGCCGCCTGGTGCAGTTGTTCGGCGAGTCCGACTCGATCCAGCTCGACACCTACTTCGTCTATCCTGAAGAGCTGAAGACGGTGGCGCGCGTGCAGGTCTTCCGCGACTTCGTGGTCAGCAAGGCGCAGCGCTGGCCCTCGTAATCGGCTGTTTTCATAGAGGCCCCGGACTCCGCATGTCTGACATGCGGCTCGGACGGTTGCTGCATGGCACTGATGGGGATCATACTGCTCATGCGCTGAGCGGTCGCGCTACGCTTATGTCCCCCTCCTCCAGTGGTGCGGAAGCTCAGTAATCCCTCTTGGAAGGTGATTGTGTCGGCCTCACGTGGCCAATACCTTAAGCCGGGCTCGATCGAGCCCGGCTTCTTTTCGCCCTCTGCCCTCAACCGTGCATTGACAACCTCCGGCTGTCCCAGCAGTATCGCGACATGATCACGAATTCGTGCGCAGCTCTGTCGTCGAAAAAAGCTCCCCATGCGGGGAGCCGAGATCGACGCGCGCGATAGAGTTAAATCGACCGAACCGATCCCGAAGACCCCGCCGCCTGGACGGGGTTTTTTATTGGTCCCGTCTCCGGCGTTTCACGCACCCCAAGGAGAAGGACCATGACTGATCTATCCGCCCCATTACAGGGCCTGTGGCTGCCCCTGATCACGCCATTTCGCGACGGCAAGCTCGACGAGCCGTCGCTGCGCCGTCTGGTACGGCACTACGCGAGCGGCCCGGTCGACGGATTGATCCTGGGCGCCACGTCAGGCGAAGGCATGTCACTCGACATCAGCGAGTTCGAACGGCTCGTGGCGCTGGTACGGGCGGAGATCAACGATATCAGGCGCTATTTGCCGATCTGTCTCGGCCTCTCCGGCGCCAGCACCGCCAAGATCAAGGATGTGCTGGACGAGACGGCGGCCTGGCCGATCGACTTCTACCTGATCGCGAGCCCCTATTACGTCAGGCCGTCGCAGCGCGGCCTGCTGCAGCATTTCACCGCGTTGGCCGATCACGCCTCATGGCCGCTGTTGATCTACAACATCCCCTACCGGACCGCGGTCAACATCACGAACGAGACGCTGCTCGCGCTCGCCGAACATCCGAACATCGTCGGCATGAAGGATTGCTGCGCCGACCGCGCGCAATCGATCGACTTCCTGAAGCGGCGGCCTGCCGGCTTCCGCGTGCTGACCGGCGAAGACGCGCAATATTTCGACGCGCTCAGCGACGGCGCCGACGGCGCGATCCTGTTGTCCGCGCATGTCGAGACCAACGCGTTCGCCTCGGTGCGATCGCTGCTGAAGCAGGGCAAGCGCGATGCCGCATTAGCAGCCTGGCAAGGCATTTCCGAGCTGACACGCCTGTTGTTCGTCGAACCGAGCCCGGCACCGGCCAAGCATTGGCTGTGGCGCACGGGATTGATCGACAGCGCGGAAGTGCGGCTGCCGATGGTGGAGGTAAGCGCGGAGCTTGCAGCGCGGCTGGATCGCGAGATCGAACGTCGCGCACCGACTTTGCTTGCAAGCGCGTAGCCCCCTTCTCCTTCCCCCTGAAAGGGGGAAGGTCGGGATGGGGTCAAGCCACGGGCTCAGGCGCGCGTGGAAAGAGCTGATCCCCACCCGGTTCGCGCTGACGCGCAAACCGACCTCCCCTTTTCAAGGGGAGGTGTAGGCGCGCCATCAATCCAGCTTCGCCCTTGCGAGCCTCAGTGCGTTGCCGATGACGCTGACGGAGGACAGCGCCATCGCGGCGGCGCCGATCATCGGCGACAGCAGGATCCCGAACACCGGATAGAGCACGCCGGCCGCGATCGGCACGCCGGCGGCGTTGTAGATGAACGCGAACATCAGGTTCTGGCGGATGTTGCGCATGGTCGCGACCGACAGCCGCCGCGCCCGCACCAGTCCGCGGAGATCGCCAGTGAGCAGCGTGACGCCCGCGCTCTCGATCGCGACGTCGGTGCCGCCGCCCATGGCGATGCCGACATCGGCGGCAGCCAGCGCCGGCGCGTCATTGACGCCGTCACCAACCATCGCGACTGCACGGCCCTCGCTGCGCAGCCGTTGCACCACCTCGCTCTTGCGCTCCGGCAGCACGCCGGCTTCGACCTCGTCGATGCCGAGCCGTTTCGCCACCGCGCGCGCGGTGGTCGCATTGTCGCCGGTCAGCATCACGACGCGCAGGCCGTCGCCGCGCAACGCCGCCAGTGCGTCCCTGGCCGACGGCTTGATCGGATCGGCGATCGCGATCACGCCGGCCGCACGCCCATCGACCGCGACATAGATCGCGGTCGCGCCGTCCTGGCGCGCGGTCTCCGCCGCCGCATCGAGCGCGCTGGTTGCGATCTTCAATTCACCCATCAGCATGGCATTGCCGAGCGCGATCTGCTTGCCTTCGATCGTGCCGGTCGCGCCCTTGCCGGATGGCGAGGTGAAGCCGCTGACCTCGGCGAGCGCAAGCTGGCGCTCCTTGGCGGCGTTCAGGATCGCCAGCGCCAGCGGATGCTCGCTGCCGCGCTCGACGCTTGCCGCAAGGCGCAGCAGTTCGGTCTCGTCGAACTCCTTCGCGGCGATCACACCGACCACTTTCGGCTTGCCCTCGGTGAGCGTGCCGGTCTTGTCGAGCACCAGCGTGTCGATGCTCTCCATTCGCTCCAGCGCCTGCGCGTCGCGGATCAGGATGCCCGAATGCGCCCCGCGCCCGACGCCGACCATGATCGACATCGGCGTGGCGAGCCCGAGCGCGCAGGGGCAGGCGATGATCAGAACAGTGACGGCCGCGACCAGGCCGAAGGTGAAGCGCGGCTCGGGCCCGAACACCGCCCAGGCGGCGAAGGCCAGCACCGCGACCGCGATCACTGCGGGCACGAACCAGCCGGCGACGCGATCGGCGAGCCGTTGGATCGGCGCGCGCGACCGCTGCGCCTTCGCGACCATGTCGACGATCCGCGCCAGCATGGTGTCGCGGCCGATCTTCTCGGTGCGCATGACGAAGCCGCCGCTCTGGTTCACGGTACCGCCGATCACGCGGTCGCCCTCGTTCTTGGAGACCGGCATCGATTCCCCGGTGACCATGGATTCGTCGAGCACGGCGCGGCCTTCGATGACGATACCGTCGACCGGCACCTTCTCGCCCGGACGCACGCGCAGGCGATCGTCGACCGCGATCGCCTCGATCGCGACGTCCTCGTCGCCATGCTCGGTGATGCGCCGCGCCGTCTTCGGCGCCAGCCCGAGCAGCGCGCGGATCGCGCCCGAAGTCTGCGCGCGCGCCCGCAACTCGAGCACCTGTCCGAGCAGCACCAATACCGTGATCACGGCAGCCGCTTCGAAATAGACCGCGACCTGGCCGTGCATGTCGCGGAAGGCCGGCGGGAACAGATGCGGCGCCAGCGTGCCGACCACGCTGTAGACATAGGCGACGCCGACGCCCATCGCGATCAGCGTGAACATGTTAAGATTGCGCGTCACGACCGACTGCCAGCCGCGCACGAAGAACGGCGCGCCGGCCCACAGCACCACCGGCGTCGCCAGCGCGAACGAGATCCAGTTCGCCCATCCCATCGGCACCAGTTCGATGCCGAAGGCGTGGCCAGCCATTTCGATCGCGAACACCGGCAGCGTCAGCACCAGCGCGATCCAGAACCGGCGCGTCATGTCGACGAGCTCCGGATCGGGCTTGTCGTCGAGCGTCACCTCTTCCGGTTCGAGCGCCATGCCGCAGATCGGGCAGGAGCCCGGTCCAACCTGCCTCACTTCCGGATGCATCGGGCAGGTGTAGATCGTACCGGCCGGGAGCGCCGGCTCGCTCTCGCGGGGCTTCAGGAATTTCTCCGGCTCGGTCGCAAACCGTTCGCGGCAGCGCGCGCTGCAGAAGACGTAATCCTCGCCCTTGTGGCTGAAGCGATGCTTGGCGGTGGCCGGATCGACCTTCATGCCGCAGACGGGATCGGTCGCGAGCGCGCCGTTGTCTGCTGCGGCGCCATGCTTGCCGCCGCAGCAGCTAGCCACTGGGGCGCCGTGATGATGATGCGCGTGTCCCTCATGCGCGTGACCGTGACCTGCCTCTGCCATGGCGAACTCTTCCCGGCCGAACTCCGGCCCTTGAAGTTGATACCCTATGGGGGTATATGAACCCTATGCGTGACGAGATCAAGAGTTCCTGCCTGAAACGGCTGAAACGAATCGAAGGCCAGATCCGCGGCCTCGCCAAGATGGTCGAGGACGACCGCTATTGCATTGACGTGGTGACCCAGATCGGCGCCGCACGCGCCGCGCTGCGGCGGGTCGAGGAGGAAGTCCTGCGCGACCATGTCGCCCATTGCGTCGAGCACGCGATCTCCTCCGGCGACAAGGCCGACCAGCGCCGCAAGATCGCCGAGTTGATGGATGTGATCGGCCGCGCTGATCGGTGATGCTCTCGCTTCCCCTCGAACAGCATGAATCGCGGCCGACCCCCATCCCAGCCTTCCCCCTTTTTGGGGAAGGAGCGCAGCGGGTCAGCGGCTGCGTGGTCACCTCCCCTTGAAAAGGGGAGGTCGGTTTGCGCGTCAGCACAAACCGGGTGGGGATCAGCTCTCTCCACAGGCGCAAAAAGAGGCCGCCGCGCAGTGGTTAATCCGCGGTAGCACCTGTGGTCAAATGCAAGCGAAACTGCGAGCGGAACCTTAAAAGGCTTCAGCTATCCATCGCCCCGCCAAAGAATATGGGGCGCATCGTGCACAAAGAATTTGATCCAGTTTTAGACCATCAAGGATTTACGACCGGCGACATCCTCTGGGCGCTCGGCATCTGGTCGGTGATCCTTACTTTATCACCAGTCATCATCTTCTACATGCTGATGGTGGCGTAAACGCCACCACGCACTCCGTCATTCCGGGGCATCGCGTAGCGATGAGCGCGGAATCCATTTATCCGCAGACCGCGTGGCGAAATGGATTCCGGGCTCGCGCCAAGAGGCGCGCCCCGGAATGACGGAGAGCGTTGGCCAGTCACAAACAACACCAACCACCAACAAAAACGCGCGGGGGGCCGCGCGCTTTTGTCAGTCTGGAAGGCCTGTCGTGATCAGGCCGCCTGCTTGTGCATCGCGCCGCTTGCCGATGCCGCGCCGCGGATTGCCTTGATCGAACGTTCGATCGCGGCCCACAGCCGGCCGATCTCGGCGGCCGCGCGCCCCTCGGCATCATATTCGCGGGCGCCTTCACCATGGCTCAGCGCCATCAACAGATCGGCGCGATTGGTGATCTGTCCGCTCCAAACCGGTGCACGGAATTTCGCCAGCGACTCGCGCGCGATCGTGACGATCGGGCTCTCGGCGCCATCGCGCTGAGCCGGCGCGCCGTTGATCACGACCGCATAGGGCTTGCGCGTTGAACGGCAGGTCTGGATCGTTTCCTGCACCGCGTTGACGTCGAACACGCCAGGCCGCGCCGGAATGATCACCATGGTCGCATTCTTGATGGCATCGTCGACGACGGCCGACAGGTTCGGCGGCGTGTCGATGAACACCCACTCGATCCCGTCGCGCTTGGCCGCAGCCACGATGCCGCTCACGGAATTGACGGCGGCCTTGATCGGCGGTTCGTTGGTGCCGCGCAGCTTGTGCCACAGCGTCAGCGAGCCCTGCGGATCGGCGTCGATCAGCAGACAAGGCTTGGTCGATTTGTGTACATGGGCAGCCAGGTGAGCAGCCAGGGTGCTTTTGCCCGAGCCCCCCTTACGCGAAGCAAAAACAATCACGTTCATTACGTTGGCCTCCAGATTGACCCCAGGCCACGAAAATGAATCAGCGTGGTGATTCGCGAAAGCAGAAATTTGCGGACAATGCGGCGTGAGCTGCAATTTGCCGGAAAATGTTGTTGTTTGAGTCACACCTTGCGGTGCACACAACCAGCAATAGAAGCGAATGCGCGTTTTTTCAGCGAATTACGGCACGTTTTTTGCGCGCTGGCGCTCGGTCCACTTGCGCTCAACCCATCCGAGAGTCCGCGCGGTCGGCTTTTGTAACACTGGCACGTCTTGCGCGAACAAAAGGAGTCCAAGCGGCAGCATCCAGAGCCCGAGCACCGGCAGGAAGCTGAAGACGCCGCCGAGCATCAGCAGAACGGCAAGCGGCATCCGCGCATAGCGCGACGACGGCTTGCGCAGCCACCCGACAAACCTTGCGGGCCGCGGCGGCAGCTTGCCTTCGAACCAGGCAAAGTGCCGGTCTATTTCCATCCTGTAACGTTCGCTCACCGGATTCTCCTCTGGCGAGAAGATGTTGACGAGCGAAAACGCCGCAAGGCGTCAGTCTGTCGCGCGTGCAGGACTTGAACCAGTGCTCGTCCGACTCGCGTTGCTCCGCGGTTCGCGATGTCGCACCTTAATCCGCGGACCTTGCGCGACGCCTGCGCTCCCGTCGTTCCTCCGAGTCGGAACTGAAGAACACGCGGCACGGCGGCGAGAGCTGCGCCTTGTTGCGGGCCATGCAGGCCGTGATCATGTCGACGTCCGGAATGAACGCGCTGCAGAGTCGCATCGCATCGGGCGAGCAAGCCTGCTGCTGCTCGGGTGTATAGGCGGCGCCGGGGCGTGGCCACATCGCGACGATCACCGTCGCAGTCAACAGCAAACCGAACCTGTAATAAGTGGAGCCGACAATCGTCATTGTTCCCCTCGTCATCGATCTGCGGAAATAGTCGATGAAGGCTATTGGATTGGCAAGCCAAGGTGACGGGAACATCACAGCCGAAGCGCGGCACGGCGTCAGCAGCAAGATGGCCAGAACAAGGAAGGATGATGGCTTGATGGAGTGATACAGGTGCCGGGATTGTAGCGGATGGACTTAGCTGCTGATAACGCTGAAGAAATTCTCCCCAGCGATCCGGCGTTTGTATCGGGCTCGGGTGTTGCGCAAAAGCTTCATCGCATGGCGAGTTTATGCAGACTCGTTCACTTGCTTAGGGATCATCTCACGTCCCGACTTCGATGAGGACACGCTCAAGCGACAAGCCGATGTCAGACGACGACGATGCCAGAGTGTTTGGCCTTCTCTTCCGGTTCCACATGAATGGTGATCCGCCTGTCCTCATCCTCCGCCCGCAATGCCGCTTCGAGACGGTCGCATATCTGGTGCGCCTCCGACACCGTCATCCGCCCGGGAACGACGAGGTGGAACTCAATGAACGTGACACGCCCCGCGTGGCGCGTGCGAACATCGTGAGCTTCCAGCGCGCCGGCCGCATGGTCGGCAATCGTCCGTCGAATCGCGTTCAACGTTGCCTCGGGCACCGCTTCATCCAGCAGGCCTCCGGCGGACTCCTTGAGGACGCCCCAGCCGGACCACAGGATTGTCGCAGCGACGATCAGGGCAAGTGCAGGATCGAGAAACTCCCATTTCATGACGAACGCGAGCGCAAGTCCGACCAGTATGCCGACGGATGAGATGACATCGGTCAGGAGATGTCGGCCGTCCGCAACGAGCGCCGGCGAGCGCATGCGCCGTCCCCGGACGATCAACACCCAGGCCCAGGTGGCGTTGACGATGCTGGCGAGCCCGTTCACGAGCAGCCCCTCCGGCACAACAGCCAGTTTTCTCGGGTGCAGGAAGCCGTCATACGCCTCGCGCACGATCAGGAGTGCAGCGATGATGATCATCACGCCTTCCAACACCGCACTGAAGTATTCGATCTTGTGATGCCCGAACGGATGATTGGCGTCGGCGGGCTTTGCCGAGATGCGGACCGCCCATAGTGCAACAACGGCCGTTACAACGTTGACGATGCTTTCGAGCGCGTCGGAGTAGAGCGCAATGGACCCGGTCAGCCAATACGCCAGGTATTTCAAACCGAGCACCAAAACGCTGATGAGAATGCTTCCTATCGCAACGTTCAGTGGCTTGTTCATCGCTCGGATCGTGTTGAGTGGTGGGCCACGTGCTGTACCGAGGCGACGGCAGGCTTGCAACTTCAATCGCGGCTCTCAGACGCGAATGAATTTCAGTTGCGCCCGACACACGCGGAGTGCTGCGCCACCATCAGGACAAGTATGATCGGCGCTACAGGAAGCGGGAGTCGACCTCTCCTGGGACTAGTTCGAGTTCAGTGATTGATGTCGCGGAGCATCGGAGCGTCACATCAGACGGCTCGCTCCGCGCAGGCTGGTTTAAGGGGCTCTCAAGGAGTGAGAATTGAGCCTTTCGGTCGACGGTCTGTCATCCCGTTTCACCGGCTCGGTCTTCATCGGGTCCACCTTGTCGCACCAAACACACTTGAGTTCTGTTCTCCCGTTCGCGCTTAGGACCGGGACCAATCTCCTGCCGCAATGCAAACACCGCGTAACCGGGTCCATCGCGTTTCTCCGTCCGGTGCCAACGCAGGAACGCTGCCTACGTTCCTACGTTGGTTGCCAAACCGGCATGCCTGGAGCCCGCCTGACTGGGGGGCAGACGCGGCCTACAGCAGGCTGCCCGCGCCTTTCTCAATCATCAATCTCGTTAGTAGCTAGTGACTTGTTACGAAGGCGATGACGGCCTCATCAAAGGCAGGAGCGTTTTCGCCGGGAACGGTGTGAGAGGCGTCGGGAATCGTTATGCGCCTTCGCTCGGGAAGGCACTTCTCCAACTGGTCCACGATGCGATGAAAGAACTCGGGGCTCCGCTCACCATTCATCAGAAGCGTTGGCGCCGAAATGCGCTTTGCCATTTCACAGGTGAACACCGGACGTGGGCGGGAACTTATTGCGTCCGCAACGGCCGACGCCGCATTGTCGGACATCATTTTCCGATCGGCATCTGATCGTCGGTCGTAGGTGCCGGGTCCGCCAACCGCTTCCGCAAAGAGGCGCAGCCCTGCGTCGATATCGCCCTTTCGGAACGCTTCCTGTGTGGACGCGAATCGAGCGCCCCACTCTTTCAGTAGCTCTGCGCTCCCGGGCATCCCGGCGAGCAACCCCGCGGCCGCCGGTTCGTTGACGACCAGGGTTATCACCATCTCGGGATGATTGGATGCGAAGAACAGCGCGGCGTGTGCACCGGCAGAGTGCGCGACGATGTGCGCGCGTTTTATGCCGAGCTCAGCGAGGATGGCTGCCAGATCCTCGCCGTGAACGTCGGCCGCGGCATCAGGCAGGCCATCCTTGCTCGTTGCGTTGGGAAAATGGTTCCGCCGGCTATAGGCAATCACGCGATGGTTTCTTGAAAGCACCGGAAGGTGCCCGTTCCAGAAACGATAATCCTGAAGCCCGCCATGCACGAGAACGATCGGATCGCCCTTGCCGGCCTCGACATAGGCGAATTTCGTGTCAGCGGCTCTTAGCTCTTTGACATTATCGGCCATGACTGGCGAGGAGAGTCCAACCGCGAGAGCGACGCCGGCGAGCGGCCCCTTGATTCCGAAGTGCATGACCGAACTCCAGCAGTTGAGGCGGAACACCATACCGCCCCAACCGTGAACTTACCATACATCGGTGTGTTGCATCTATTAATCAACCAAGAGTTGGAAGCCGGCTAGGGTCGCATGATGGCGGACGGCCCCTGCTCCGCTACCCGATGCCTCCCGCCCGTGACCGCTCAGCCGCGCGCCGACGCGTTCTCCACTGCCAGCAGATCTGCGTATTTCTCTTCGAAATCCCAGATTTTCTGGAAGCCGATCATCTTCACGAAGTCCTGGAAGGCCCACATCGGAGTCTCGACCAACCTTCCCTCGGCGTGAGCCTCATAGACGCTTTGAAGCGCTTTTGCGGCCGCAAACAGTCCCGCGGTGGGGTAAATGGCAGCACGGAAGCCGATCTCCTCAAGCTGCTTTTGAGGAAGTATCGGCGTTTTTCCGCCGTGCAGTTGGTTCGAGACCAGCGGCGCGTCGACTGAGGCACCGATCTTCTTCATCTCGTCCACGGATTCCGGTGCCTCGATGAAGATCGCGTCCGCACCGGCCTCGGAATATGCGACCGCGCGACGTATTGCCTCGTCCAGCGATACCGCCGTTCTTGCGTCCGTTCGCGCCAGGATCAGGAATTCGTTCGAGGAACGCGCATCGCACGCCACCTTGATCTTGTTCACCATCTCCTCGGTCGAGATGATGTGACGATTGGGCGTGTGCCCGCACTTCTTTGGAATCTGCTGATCCTCGATCTGGATCATCGCCACGCCGGCTTTCTCGTAACCGCGCACGGTATGATGCACGTTCAGCAGACCACCATAGCCGGTATCACCATCTGCAATGACTGGCTTATCCACGGCCTGAGCGATTGCGGTCGCCCGGTCGAGCATGTCGGTATAGGTCGCAAGGCCGGCGTCCGGATATCCCAGATAGGATGCGACGGTGCCGAAGCCCGTCATGTACAGCGCCTTCGCATTCGTCTGCGCCGCGATTTTTGCCGAAACCAGATCGAAAACGCCCGGTGCGGCAATGAACTCTCGCGCTCGCAGCATTTCACTGATCGTTTTCTTGGCCATGTTGATCTCCCATGCGGCTGCTCGCGCTGATGCTTGGGACGAGCCGGGCTGACAGCTCGAGCGCGAAGCGCGCCACCTATTTCACGGATAATATCTATATTGAAATAGCTATATTAAAGTGGCCACTACCATCACGATGCCGTGCGCGTGTGAGCCCGCCCTCACACGAAATCTGCGGCTGTCGAAGTAGTTAGATGTTAGATGCAGGGCGGCACGGAATCGTTCCAGTCCGGCGTCAGACACGGCGCAATCGCAGCCTTGTGACACTGAAGATAGCTATACTATTATAGCTATATGAAAAGCCGAACTCCTCCTCGCCAAGTCACGACGTTTCGCAACCAGTTCATGAATCTCTCGCGCCGGCTGCGCCGCGAAGCACATGCTGACGACCGCTCCTGGGTACGGCTGCAGTTGCTCGGGGCCATTGAGCGGGCCGGGGACGCCGCCACGCCAACCATACTCGGCGAATCCGAGAATATGCGATCGTCGAACCTTGCCGCCGCGCTTCGGGAGCTCAACGCGGAGGGACTGATCATCCGGATGCCCGACGCCGAGGACCGTCGTAAGGTGAGAGTCCGCTTGAGCCGAACCGGCCGAGAAGTGCTTCATAAGAATATCACCCGCCGTGAGCAGTGGCTCGCGGACGCGATCGAGCAATGCCTGACGAGGGAAGAACGTGCTTTGCTGTTCAAGGCAGGAGAGCTCCTAAATCGCGTTGCCTCATTCAGCGGGACCGATTCCGGAAAGTGAGGAAGCATCGTCTATCCCACCCGAGCGCGTCGGCAGGAGGGAACCTAGAGGCTACGGAAAGGTTGGCAAATCGGGCAGGATCCTGGAAGGAGAGACGATGATCCGCCCAATATGCACCGCCTTGGCGGTCACTTGTTTATCTGCATCGGCATTTGCCGAAACTTGTGTTGCCTCTCGCTATGGCTACAGCGGCAGCCGAACTGCGTCAGGCGAGCGGATGAACCCAAACGCAATGACCGCAGCGCATCGTACCAGGCCATTCGGCTCTCAGGTCACAGTCACCTCACACTCAACCGGTCGAAGCGTCACCGTTCGGATCAACGACCGTGGTCCCTTCATAAAGCGACGCTGCATAGACTTATCCACCGGAGCCGCGCGTGCACTTGGGATGGCCGGGACCGCGTTGGTCTTACTCGAATGAGACGCGCGAAAGTTGAGTATCATTTCGAGGCCAGCGCGCACTTGAACACGGCCTCCTCGGGATTGGTAAGAGATGCTACCTTTCGATCAGCTTTTCACCCCAAAATGGGTCGCCAACATTGTAGTAAATGGCGCGGACTCCGCTGCAGAAGGGAGAGACAATATCGGCGGCTGTGTCCGCATCAGGAGGCGCATCGCCGCTCTCCATCGCGAGCGCGTAAAAGTATAGCGCGCCGGCGTGCTGGCTTCTGATCTCAAGGCATCAGCCGCTCAATATGTGGAGAGCACACGCGGCGCGCCGCGCATCGACGCGGAACATTCGCGCGACTTCGCCGTGAAATTTGTTGTCGCCGAAAAATTTGATGATCTCGGGCTGCGCGCCAGCATCGGAACAAGCGCTCGTAGAGGCGCTACGGCTCATTCCTCACCTTGCGGCGGCTGTAGCTTTACATTGCTCTCGACGATCTTTGGACTTTCGTCTTCATCTGGAGAAATATCCTGCTCTTCTGCCCATGCTAAGACTTGAGCGATGCCAGCTTGTTTCCTAGCGGCAGGAACATACTCAACGCCAAATATGCTTCTAAAGCACTCGACGAACTTTGGATCATCTCTTACTCCATAGAAGACTGGCCATTGTTCGTAGTTCTCCGAAGGAAAGTCACCCGAGACGCCTATTTTCTTCATGAGCAGGACCACATCATCAACATTGCCCTTGATCGCTGCGACGCTCACCTTGAACTCAGGGGACACCGCTGACCAGTCCAACGACTCTAATACCCGAAACGATGTCTTTTCGTCCCCAGAGAGCTTATAGGCATTAGCGAGATTGACGACGTTCATTCGGCGCCTTTGGTCGTCCGATACATTGCGGAGCTCCTTCGCAAACTCCAAAATGCGGATGGCAAGTTTATATTGCCCTCTTGCGATCAGCTCATATCCCAGGTCCCCAATCGACTTGTCCGACAACTTAGTCTCGTCAGGTGCGATCTTGCGCCACACGACCTGTAGCAGCATCGCGCCAAAATGGATGACATGATGTACCGAAGCTGTGTAGTATTTCGGGCCGGAATGGAGTTCGTCCCCGAGTCTAGGCTCCTTTTGGCTCGTGAATTTGTATTTGGCGCGCGCCTTTAGATAGTGCTCATTAACGATGCCGTTCGCGTGAACAAAGAGGTTACGACGCTCAAATAGCTCAATGATCTTTGGCCAGTCTGGATACTTGTCGAAAATGGGGTCCAACTTTGATTTGCCAAGTATCCAATCTACCTGACTTTCGAAATTGTCTCTCTGCGCCTTGTCAATCTCATCATTGATAACCGTTTCGCGCACCTCCTCAATCGACTGAAACTGAAGAACCTCTCGCACAGACAGCTTTCTATCTTCGCCAAAAATTCTTTCGGGATATCTCGCTGCGATCTCCTTCATTACAAGATTGAGACTGTACTCAAGTGAGGCAACTAGACCGACCGTTAGCAACCGCGGCAAAGTGCGGCTGGTCGATGCAGCAGCCAACATGTTTTCTTCAAATCTCCGGATGGCAGCGAACCTCTGGAGTGAAAGCTCGTAGATGATACGGGTTTCCTCGCGCTCACAGGAATTGCAGTTCTTCTCCAAAAAGGACGTCAGAGCGCGCTGTACCATCTGGTGAGACAGAAGTGGTGCCAATTGGAGTATGATGGGCACATATTCGAGGTAACCCATCATGACCTCGATAAACTGCTTACAGATTTCGTCCATCCCTGACCGCTTGACCTTCGGTACAGAGTCGTCGTCAAAATCTTCTTTCTTGGTCTTGAGTTTGGGCGGGAACTCCTTGTTCAGCCCTCCCCTGTGTCCTATCGGTTCGCCGTCTTCTAAATAGATGCAGACGTAGAACCGATCTTCCCCTTGCCCCATCACCAATGTACTCCCCAGCATTCCATCAACCTTACGTTTATAGACGGAGTGCCTCGCTGGGGGCAAGAAATGGAGCTCGATTGCAAGGGGATAAGGAGCTGACGGCTAATAAGGAACGATCAGATCGCTCTTTCGTGCAGCCTGGGCCTGAGGAACATGACGACGCATTTCGAATGGCAACGCGGCTTCAACCGCAACCATATCTTGGGGAAGCTCAGAGAAGCCAGAAAGCCGATGGACGCTCGTTCAACGCCGGAGAGTATGAATTCTGGTTGCCCATACTCAATTCGGCAACGGTCCTTATACGCTAGATCCGAACTCGCGATGCTTAAGGCTGCTTCGCAGCATCGTCGCCGTTGAAGAGGATGAGAGTTTTGGGAAGAGCCACTGCTTCACCGTCCTCACCTCACGAGTGAACAATGATCCTCAGCGCAATCTGCTGATCTCGGAGGTCTTCGCAAGCTGGTTTCATCTCCACTACCTGCGAATGTCCGACGAGATGACGCGATACGCAGAACTTCACTTCGTGCGATAGCTCTGAGCGGCAAAAACCTGAGCCGCGCCGTCACTCTGATGGCGCGGCTTTTTGTCACCTACTCGAAGAAAAGAGTGCCTTCGCTAAGCGATTTTTAGGATGCAGCGATTTCGGCTTAAGCAGTTGATTTGGCTGGTACAGTTGGGTGGGCTCGAACCACCGACCTCCTGTTCCACAGACAGGCGCTCTAACCAACTGAGCTACAACTGCATCCTCGGACGAGGCCGCGCAAAGGGGCCTCGCGAATGGGCCGGAAACTAGGTGCAACGCCCCGCTTTGGCAAGGCCGAACGCGGGACTTTCCAACTTCCGAATACCCCGTAGCCCGGATGAAGCGCAGCGCAATCCGGGTCTCTCCGAGCCAAACGCCGGTCCCGGATTACGCTTTCGCTCCATCCGGGCTACAGACCATTGCGGCCTCTTCAAAACAAAAGGCCCGGGCTCGGTTGCCCGGGCCTTTC
This sequence comes from Bradyrhizobium sp. Arg237L, assembly GCF_029990105.1. Classification (NCBI taxonomy): domain Bacteria; kingdom Pseudomonadati; phylum Pseudomonadota; class Alphaproteobacteria; order Hyphomicrobiales; family Nitrobacteraceae; genus Bradyrhizobium; species Bradyrhizobium sp. Arg237L. The sequence goes on from NZ_JAQMIL010000091.1 coordinate 25,460, forward strand.
TGTGATTTTGCCAGGGTCAGGCGGCGGGCTTGTAATATTTCGAGGCGCTGGCCTTGATCGGCTCGGCGGTCTCGCTGGCGACCTTCTGGCTGAGCTCGGTCAGCTCCTTGGCTTGGGCGCCGAAGGTCTCGAAGGTCTTGCGGGTCTGCGCGGTCCACAGTTCCAGCGCCTCGGAGGGCGTCTTGGCGCCGAGCAGTTCCTGGGCGAAATCGAGCGCCGAGGTGGTGTTGGCCTTCACGAACTCCATCAGCTTGGCGGTATATTCGCTCGCGCCCTTGCTGGCGGTGGTGAACACCGCCTCGATGGTGCCGTTATGGGCCTCGGCGGCGTCCTTGAACTTGGCGTAGTTGTCGCGCGCCTGCGAAACGCCCTTTTCGGCGAACGCGCGCATCTGCTCGGGAACTTCGAACGGAATGATAGAAGCGGAAAACGGGTCAGTCGAACTGGTCATCGCATGCATCCTTCACAACGGGGTAAAGTCCGGTGACCCCATTGCGAACGCCGCGGCCCGCAAGGACCGAGAACGGTCGAATTGGATCACGCTGCCTAGTTCCTAGTTCACGGAATGCCCTGTCCCTGGGCAGGACAAGTAAAGCTCTTTATCATGTCAATTTTGTGCAACGCAACGTTAAATCAATGCGATGCCGCATTTGTCAGCCTAGGGGTTTCCGACCGGGCGGTATTGCCGCGCTGAGAGCGTTTTCGAGCGAAGTGGACACCGGTTCGCGTGAAGAAAACGCGTCAAAACAAGGTTCTAGGGCTTCGGCTCTGATTCAATCAGAACCGAAGCCCTAGATCTCATGATTTCGGCTTGATCGCGTCCATCGCGGCGCGGCCGACGATCTGGCCCATTTCGCTCGCCTGCTGCGCCAGCGTGCGCATCTGGGCCTGCACATATTCGCTGTGCAGCCGCATCACTTCGCTGACGTCCTTGGCCTTCACGAGGGATTCCGCATAGTCCAGCGACGCCTTGACGTTGTTTTCGGCGTAAGTGAGCGCCTTGCTTGAAATGTCCTTGGCGCCGGCGCGAACCGTGGCGCTGCGCTCCTCCAGCGAGCCCGCAGTCTCCTGTGCGCTGGCCAGAAACTTCTCGAAGGTCTTGCGAGCCTGCTCGAAGCTCGCCTCCGCCATCGATCGTACGTCCTTCGGAATCTCGAAACGGTCCCGCGCATCGTTGCTCATGGTCCACTCCTTGTTCTCTGCCAGGCCTTTTTGGCCCTTTCCTCCCGTTCGGTCGCATCAGCCTACCGTCAAAAGACCTCGCCCGAATGACGTAAGCTTTTTTTGCCATCGTGAACTTTTGACGCAGGTTTGCAAGGTACAACGCCAAACCGGGCTTGATCGTTCGGGCGAGTTAACGTTATCGCGGCTTTGGATCGTGGGTAGTTTGGCGAGGCCGTGGACCTGCCGCGTCGCACTTGCGATACTAACGGTCTGTTAAGGCTGTCATCGTTTGGCCGCCGATTTCTTTCAGCCATCGGCGAGCGAGAAGCGAAACCGTGCGGTCAAGTTGTCGCGATGAATAGTGCGGAATTCCAGTTGCAGGGCCTCGGCGATCCGCGGCTGGCCGTGCATGCAACGAGCCCCCTGCCCACATGGCTGTGGTCGATCGACGGCAAGCGGGTGTTGTGGGCCAATCCGGTCGGCGCGCAATCGTTCGGCGCCGGGAATGGCGCGGCGCTTTTGGGGAAGGTATTCGGGCCGGCCGACCAGCATCGGCGGCAGATCGCGCAGCTCGCCGGCCGCCTGCCGCAAAATGGCGCGGTGCGGCTCGAGCGGCTGCGCGGCTTCGGCGCGCCGCCTGGCATGCTCGCCACTTGCGCCTGCTCGCGGCTCGAATTCGCCGACGGCCGGCATGCCGTCTTGATCGCCGCCGCCAGCGGCGCGATCAATCGCACGATGCCGCTGCTCGAAAGGCTCGCACGCCTGGTCCGGGGTGTCGATGTGCCGATGGCCGCGTTCGCGCGCGACGGCATGTTCGTCGGCGCCAGCGACGCCGCCCGGGCGCTGCTCGGCTTCCGCAATCTCACCGAGGCCGGCCTTGATGCCGCGCGCGAAGACGCGCTCCGGCGGGGCCGGGTCGAAACCTCCTTCCGCATCGGCCACATGGTGCTGCAGCGCGTCGGCAGCGGCGCGGATGTCGGCCTCATCGCGCTGATGATGCCCGCGGTCGCAGAGACCGAGGCCGCGCCCTCTCCGCCGGAAACCGCGACCGGCCCGGCGGCCAGGCAACCATTTTACGAGCAGCCCGCGCTGTCAGGGGAAGCGCCCGCCGAATTCGCGCTGTTCGATGCGCTGGATACGGAACCCGAGGAAGCCGAGCCCTCGCCCTTTATCGAGCCGGTCGCCGACGAGCCGTCGGTGCCGGTCGCAACGCCCTTGTCCTACACGACGCCGGATGGACGCACGCCGGCCGGCGCGTCCGAAAAGACGCCGTCATGGCATGACGAGCCGCTGCCAAATACGCGCCGCTACCCGCTGCGCTTCATGTGGCAGATGGACCGCGAAGGCCGCTTCTCGCTCGGCTCGGACGAGTTCACCCGGCTGATCGGCGTGCAGGCGGCGGCCGGCTTCGGCCGGCTGTGGAGCGACATCGCCGACAGGTTCGGCCTCGATCCCGAAGGCCGGGTGATGAAGGCCTTTGCCACTGAGGATACCTGGAGCGGCATCACGCTGAACTGGCCGGTCGATGGCGGCGGCCGGCTAAGGATCGAATTGTCGGGCCTGCCGATCTTCGACCGCGCGCGCAATTTCGCCGGCTATCGCGGCTTTGGCGTCTGCCGCGATTTCGACGGTCTGGCGCGGCTGGAGGCGCTGCGCCGCTACGAATTTTTCAGTGGACCGCCGGCCCAGTCCCTGTCCGCCGACACAATTCCGGCCGAGCCTGAGCCATTGGAAGTGCGAGAAGCGCCGCGGCCCGAGGTCTCATCCGGCGCGGCGCCGCCGACAGAGCCCACTGCGGCATCTGCAACCAGTGCGGAAGTGCCCGAGCCGAAAGCGTCCGAGATTTTACAACAGAGCGATTTGGAAACGACTTTGGATACGCCCAAGGACATCTCAACGGAAACGCCGGTCGAGGCGCCCGGCAACGTGCTGCCATTCCGTCCGCCCGGCGAACCGAAGCCGCCGTCGCTGACGCCGGTCGAGAACAACGCCTTCAACGAACTGGCGCGGCAATTATCGGCGCGGCTCGAAAGCCAGATCGCCGAAGCGTCGACGCCATCGGCCACCGAAGAGCTGGTCGCCGAAGCACCGCCACCGCCCGTGGAAGCGCACGAACCAGCCTTCGAGCCGCCAAGCGCGGAGCAGCCCGCTGCTGCTGCGCCGGCGACTGTTGCGCCGGAATGGCTGAGCGAGCCCGAGCCGGCGCCGCGCGGCGAAGCCAGGCGCGACCGCGCGCTGCTCGACCTCATGCCGACCGGTGTCTTGATCTACCGGCTCGATCGCCTGCTCTATGCCAATCCCGCCTTCCTTAAGCGGATGGGATATGAGAGCGTGCGCGCGCTGGAGGATGCCGGCGGACTGGATGCGCTGTATGTCGAGCCCGGCGTTTCGGCCGCGAGCAGCACCTCCGACAGCGGCACGCCGGTGCGGATCGCAGCAGCCCCGCCGCATGGCGATGCCGGCCATGGAAGCGCGGAGGCGCACCTTCACACGATCTCCTGGGACGGCGATTCCGCGCTCGCTTTGATCTTCGCCGAGCGGCACGACGAGGGCGCGGCCATCGCAGCGGCGATGGCGGCGGAGCGGCTTCCGCCTGACGTAGCTCCGGGGACAGGACTGGCCGATGCCGAGGAGCTCGGCGCCATCCTCGACACCGCGGCCGAGGGCGTCGTGATGTTCGATGCCGAGGGCAACATCAATTCCTGCAACCGCAGCGCCGAGGCGCTGTTCGGCTATGACGGCGACGAGCTCGTGCAGCGCAACCTCGCCGATCTCTTTGCGCCCGAAAGCCAGCGCGTCATGCTCGACTATCTCGAGAGCATCAAGGGCGAAGGCGTCGCAAGCCTGCTCGACCACGGCCGCGAGGGGCTCGGGCGCGTGCGCCAGGGCGGCCTCGTGCCGCTGTCGATCACCATGGGCCGCACCCGCGCCGACGGGCCGAACTTCTTTGCGGTGTTCCGCGATCTGTCGCAGGCCAAGAAGAGCGAGAGCGAACTCCGCGAGGCCAAGCGCCTCGCCGAGCGCGCGGCGATCGCGAAGGCCGACATGCTGGCGCGGATCAGCCACGAAGTGCGCACGCCGCTGAATGCCATCATCGGCTTTGCCGAAGTGATGATCGGCGAGCGTTTCGGCTCGCTCGGCAACGAGCGCTATCTCGAATACATGAAGGACATCCGCGCCTCCGGCGAGCACGTGCTGGCGATCATCAACGATCTGCTCGACCTGTCGCGGATCGAGACCGGCAAGCTCGATCTCGCCCTCACCGACCAGAATCTGAATGAAATGGTCGAAAGCTGCGTCGCGGTGATGCAGCCGCAGGCCAACCGCGAGCGCATCATCATCCGCACCTCGCTGGCGCATATGCTGCCGCCGGTCTTGGCGGATGCGCGCGCGCTGCGCCAGATCACGCTCAATTTGATCGGCAACTCGATCCACCTCGCCAATGCCGGCGGCCAGGTCATCGTCTCGACTGCGTTGTCCGATTTCGGCGAGGTGATGCTGCGCGTCCGCGACACCGGACAGAGCCTCAACGACAATGAGGTCGCCGCGGCCCTCGAGCCGTTCCGCACGCCGGCGCCGTCGGACCAGACCACCGAAGGCTCCGCCGTCAGCCTGTCGCTGACGAAGGCATTGGTCGAAGCCAACCGCGCCAGATTCCACATCAAGACCGGGGGCCGCTCCGGCACCCTGATCGAAGTGGCGTTCCCCCACGCCACCGCGCGGGCGTGAGCACGATCCCGTAGCCCGGGTGAAGCCCAGCGCAACCCGGGACAGGTGCATCCGCGTTCGCGAGGCGGCCCTGGGTTACGCTGCGGTCCACCCGGGCCACGGCGCTGCGGGGATGTGTCGCGTTCGCGGGATGCGACACGGCACAATTATTGCTCGATTTTCCCGACGTGAATGCATCGGCGCCTGACGCGCCCAATTCCTGAGCAATTTGATTTCACCTCATCGATCCTGATCGAGGTCCCATGCGCTGCCTGGTCGTTGCCGATCTGCATTATTCATTGCCGCAGTTCGACTGGCTGCTCGCGGCCGCGCCGCAATTCGATCTGGTGGTCTTTGCCGGCGATGCGCTCGACATCTCATCGATCGTCGATTTCCGCGCCCAGATCGTCGTGGTGAAGAAGTATCTTTCACTGCTCGCAGCGCGCACCCGCGTCATCCTCTGCTCCGGCAATCACGATCTCGACGAACGCAATCCGGACGGCGAGAAGATCGCGCGCTGGGTCTCTGACGCCAGGGAACTCGGGATCGCCGGCGACGGCGACAATCTGACCATCGGCGATACGCTGTTCACGGTGTGCCCGTGGTGGGACGGCCCAAAGGTGAAGGAGCGGCTCGACGCGCAACTTCGTAACGCCGCCGTCAACCGGCCCGCGAATTGGATCTGGGTGCATCACGCGCCGCCCGCAAACTCGCCGACGAGCTGGGGCGGCAAGCGCTTCTTCGGCGATGTCGAGCTGGTGCAATGGATCGAGCGCCATCAGCCGTCGATGGTGATATCAGGCCATGTGCACCAGTCGCCGTTCATTCCTGATGGCTCGTGGTTCGACCGATTAGGCGCGACCTGGGTGTTCAACACCGGCCGCCTCCCCGGTCGTCCGCCGACTTATATCGTACTTGATATCGACCAAGGCAGCGCGTTCTGGCTGGCGCCGGGCGAGGAGCAGACCATCGATCTCAACGCATCGCTGCAGCCGGCCGCGCGGATCGAGAACCCGCCGCCCTGGCTCACATCCTTGGGTCTGATTGCCGATCCGATCCTGGCGCGACCTGCATCGGCGGCAGGTTGATCATGCTCTGCAGGATCTCGCCGACCATCGCCAGATGCGTGCCATGGTCGGCATATTGGTGCATGAGATCGGCGAGATAGGTGGTGGCGACGTTGAGCCGTTGTGCGAGCAGCCGGGCCAGCAGCAGCGCCACTTCCGGCTGCTCGCGCAGGAAGGCCGCCGCATCATCGAATTCATAGACCAGCGAGTCGGATGCAGCGCGCACCGTTGCGGTGTGCGGCTGATCGAGCAGCACACTCATCTCACCGAGCACGGCGCCGGGCTCAGCGAGCACCGCGACCACGGCATCGCCCTTGATCACTTCCAGCCGCCCTTCGATCAGCACGAACAGATGCCCGGTCTTGCCGCCCTCATGGATGATGAGCGCGCCGGACGGCACCTGCCGCCGAACTGCCGCGCCGCAATAATCCAGGATCGCCCGCATCCGAACCCCACCTCCCGGAAGGAAGACTAGGCGCAGACTTCCCCGAGGGGAAACGCATTAGCTGGGCGCGCTGCCCAAATTGTCGGCACTTCGGGGGACGCCGCAGGACGACGCATCAATCGATCCCCTTGCGCGCGGCATCGAGCGCGCCGGCCAAGAGTTCGAGCGCCTTCACGCGGCGCCGTCGTGCCAATCGCTCCTCGCCGACCTTTCGCTCATGCTCGCCGGCGATGAAGGCCTGGATGTCCGGCAACGGACGGATCGCGCCGCGGCTGCCCCATTGGCCGTCCGGCACCTCGGTCGGAAATACCCAGACGCGCGGCGCGACGTCTTCGAACGTACCGCCGTCCGCGCGCACGATAGCGTCGGTGATGTCTTTCACCAAGGCCTTGCGCGAAGCTTCGGTGTACTGCCCTTCCGGCACCGTCGGGACGATGCGGTAACGCGGCGACGCCGAGCGTTGGCCCGCGACGTAGACGGCGGCCGGCCGATGCAGAAACACGACCGTCACGCTTTGGGCGACCTCATTGGCAGGATCGAATCCTTCGTGTCCGATCAGGATATCGCCCAGTTCCTTGATCAGCCGCGCTTCGGCTTCGCTGTTCAATGCCCCTTCGGGAATGGTCACGTCGATCATCGGCATAAAGACCTCCTGTGCTCGTTCGCAAGCCGAGGTCTAGGTGCTGAGCGGTTCTGCCGACAGTGGCAGTATCGCCATCTTTCGAGGAAATTCGGACAGGCGCGGCTATGCAGCCGGCACAGCGCGGGCGTTGCGGCGCGCGAAACGGCGTTGATATTCGCGAGGTGAAAGCCCGGTTTCGCGTCTGAATAGGCGGCGGAAGGTGGAGAGATCGTTGTAGCCGACACGGGCGCTGACCGCATCGACGCTCAAGCCTTTGGTTTCGAGCAGCCGCTTTGCCACATCGACGCGCAGCGCTTGCAGGTACTGGAGCGGCGCCTCGCCGGTCGCGAGCTTGAAGCGGCGATTGAGCGTGCGCTCGCTGACCGCAAGATGCTGCGCGAGTTCGGCGAGGCTGAACCCATGTTGTAGTGACTTTTCCATCCAGCGTTGCGCCCGTGCCACCAGCGCGTCCGAATGCTGCGGCGCGCTCGGCATGCTGGCGTAGGAGGTCTGCGAGACGCGGTTTGACTCGATCAGCATCAACTTGCCGGTTTCGGCCGCCACTTCGAGGCCAGCAAATTTCTCAACCAGGCGAAGCGCCAGATTGAGCGACGTCGTCACCGCGGCGGAACAGACGATGCGGTTCTGCTCGGTCAGGATTTCCGAGACCCGGAGGTCCACTTCGGGGTAACGTTTGGCGAATGCCTTCGCCTTCGCCCAATGCGTCGTGGCAACGCCACCGTCGAGCAGGCCGGCCTCGGCGAGAATGAAACTGCCGGTACAGTAGGAGGCGAGCAGCGCCCCGCGCGCGTGCTGGCGGCGCAGCGCAGCAAGCAGCGGTTCGACAATGTCGATTCTTTCGAAGAAGCGCTCAATGTTGACAACGAAGGGTCCCGGCACGACCACCGCATCCGCGGCGGCACGTGCGCTGATCGGCCCGTCGACGTCGATGACCTGGCCCGAAGCGGTCTCGACCGGCTTGCCGTCCAGCGACTCGACCCGCCATTGCAGCAGCGGCGCTCTTGCCCCGCGATGGTGAGGCCGTTCTGCCCATACCGCATTGGCCGCGGTGAAGACGTCGATCGCCCCCGCCACGCCGGAGGCCAGGATGCCGTCATAGACCCAGATCCGGACGAGCGGCATGGTCCTGTCCGATTTTGCTCATGAGGGGGCGATACTGCCATCCCGCGTTCTGACGAACAAGCCGAACAACAAGGCCTGGAGGAAAATGCCCGGCCCCGACGACACTCCGCAGAGTCGTGGAATCCAAATTTGGAATCGCTCTAAGTCGTTACGCTGGAATCACTCTAAATCATCCCGTTCGCGACATCGGGTCGCGGACATCTTGGCGTCGCCTGCGCTAGGCACTCCGGTACCGCGTGACATCCTGCCGGAGCAGCCTCATGATCAACTTTCGCGTCCTCGCCGCGTCAGCGGCGGTGCTGTGCCTGACTTTGCCCGCCGTCTCGACCGCATCAGCCGACAATAGCGAAGTCAACGTTTACACCTATCGCGAGACCAAGCTGATCCAGCCGCTGTTCGATGCCTTCACCAAGGACACCGGCATCAAGGTCAATGTCGTCTCGGCGAGTTCGGGACTTGAGCAGCGCATCAAGGCGGAGGGCGCCAACAGCCCGGCCGATGTGCTGCTCACGGTCGATATCGGCCGCATCGACGAAGCCGTGCAGGCCGGCGTGACCCAGCCGATCAAGTCGGAGGTGGTCGAGAAGATCGTCCCGGCGCAATATCGCGATCCGGACGGGCATTGGGCCGGCATTTCCATGCGCGCACGCGTGATCTACGCTTCCAAGGATCGCGTCAAGCAGGACAAGATCACCTATGAGGAGCTCGCCGACCCCAAGTGGAAAGGCAAGATCTGCATCCGCTCCGGCCAGCACATCTACAACAACGCGCTGTTCGCGGCCTACGTGGCCAAGCACGGCGAGGCCAAGGCCGAGGAATGGCTGCGTGGCGTCAAGGCCAATCTCGCCCAGAAGCCGTCGGGCGGCGATCGCGAAGCCGCGCGGGACGTCGCCGCTGGCAAATGCGACATCGGCATCGGCAACACCTATTACTGGGCGCTGATGATGAACAACGATCCCGACAAGAAGCCGTGGGCGGAGGCGACCCGCGTCGTGCTGCCGACCTTCGAGGGCGGCGGCACCCACGTCAACCTTTCCGGCGTGCTGCTCGCCAAGCACGCGCCCAACAAGGCCAACGCCGTGAAGCTGATCGAATGGCTCGCCGGCGAACCGGCGCAGCAGATGTATGCCGACCAGAACTACGAATATCCAGTTCGTGCCGGCGTCGCCGTCAATCCCACCATTGCGGGCTACGGCACACTGAATGCCGACAGCCTGCCGATCTCGAAGATCGCCGCAAGCCGCAAGGCGGCGGCAACGCTGGTGGACAAGGTCGGCTTTGACAACTGACCTCTCCGCTTCGCCCCCTCTCCTGCCCGCTGGAGAGGGCCGGGGCGAGGGTGCTGCTGCGATTCACGCCGCCCGAAAAAAGAGAGCGCCCACTCGCGGGACGCGACGCGTCTACGCCGGCCGGATCGCCGCGGCAATCGCGGTGATGACGGCGGTCCTGGTCGCGGCTCCCGTCATCTCGATCGTGTCGCTTGCCATGCAGCCGGCGCCGGAAGTGTGGCACGACCTGATCAACTATGTGCTGCCGGCGGCGCTGCTCGACACCGCGCTCCTGCTCGCCGGTGTCGGTGCGCTGACGCTTCTGCTCGGTGCCGGCACCGCGTGGCTGATCTCGCGCTATGATTTCCGCGGCCGCCGCACGCTGCTGTGGCTGATGCCGCTGCCGCTGGCGGTCCCGACCTATCTCGCCGCTTACGTCTACGCCGATTTGTTCGAGCCGCTCGGCCTCGTCCATCGCACGCTCGCGATCTGGCTGCCGCTGCGTGACGCTGTCGGCTGGCTGCCTAATCTCCGCTCCCTGCCCGGCGCGATTGTCGTGATCGGGCTGGTGCTCTACCCCTACGTCTATCTGTCGGCGCGGGCGATGTTCCAGTTTCAAACCGCCGAATTCGCCGAGGCCGCAAAAACCCTCGGCGCCGGCAAATGGACCGTGTTCTGGCGCGTGTCGCTGCCGATGGCGCGGCCGGCACTTGCGGTCGGCGTAGCGCTGGTATCGCTGGAGACATTGAACGATATCGGTGCCAGCGAATATCTCGGCATCCGCACGCTGACGGTCTCGATCTTCACGACCTGGCTCAACCGCGGCAGCCTCGCCGGCGCTTCGCAGCTCGCCTGCCTGATGCTCGCCATTGTCGCCGGCCTGGTCATCATGGAACGCTACGGCCGCCGCAACACCAATGCCGAGCTCGCCGCCGAAAGCCCACGGCTGATGCCGCGAACACCACTGGTGGGCGCCAAAGCCTGGTCGGTGTTCGCAGCATGCCTGCTGCCGGTGCTGATCGGCTTTGTCGTGCCGCTACTCTATCTTATGCATCAAAGCATCAAGCGCGGGCTGCTCGCCAATTTCGACGCGTCGCTATGGCGCCACGCGTTCCACTCGGTCGCGTTTGCCAGCCTGGCCACGCTGCTGGCGCTGCTGCTCGGGTTCTCCACCATCATCGCCCATCGCTGGCGGCCAAGTCCGTTGCAGCATGTCGCGATGAACATCTCGCAGGCCGGCTACGCGCTGCCCGGCCTCGTGATCGCGCTCGGCCTGCTCGCGCCGGTGCTTGCCGTCGACAATGGGCTGAACGCGCTCGCCGCGTGGACTGGGCAATCGCTGCCGGGATTGATCCTGATGGGCTCGGGCTCAGCCGTGGTGATGGCCTACGCGATCCGCTTCCTGGCGGTGCCGACCGGCTTGCTCAAGGCCGGCTTCGAGCAGATCCCACGCGACTATGACGAGAGCGCGCGTGCCGTCGGCGCCGGACAGGCAACGATCCTGCACTGGATCCACCTGCCGCTGTTGAAGCCCGCACTGTTCGGCGCCGCCATCATCGTCTTCGTCGATTGCCTGAAGGAGCTGCCCGCAACGCTGCTGCTGCGGCCGCTGAATGTCGAGACGCTCTCAACCTCGATCTACCAATTCGCCAGCCGCGGCAGTTTCGAGGAAGGCGCACTCGCAGCCCTGCTCATCATCGCCGCCAGCATCGGCCCGGTGGCGTGGCTGACACGCTTCTCCGACGTGCCGAACGGTCCGGCGTGAGCGCAACACATCGCGAGACGCGCTCGACCCTCTCCGTCATTCCGGGGCGCGCGTGAGCGCGAGCCCGGAATCCATTCCCGCTACCAATCACCACCGTCATTCCGGGGCGTCCGAAGGACGAGCACGGAATCCATCGAGCCGCAGGCGCGAGCAGTGAAATGGATTCCGGGCTCGATGCTTCGCATCGCCCCGGAATGACGGAGGCGAATAATTCGCCAGCGATTCCAAAGTGATTTGCCTCGTCCACTCCTCGCGCGAAAAACATTCCGCTTTCGCCGTCGGGCAAATCAGTGATTTAACTCCGCGCGTCTCAGCGCGAATGAGGGGCGGCTCGCGATCGTCACGAACGTTGCGGTGAGATGCGGTGGACGCAATGCGTGTGACTGACGAGCATGCGCAGTGCGGACGGCGAAGTCGTGTGGTCCTGGCGCCCCGACGCTGGCGCTAAGTTTTTCGCGCGAACAAGTTCGCGCTTGAGGCGACGGTGGCAAGAAAGCCCGGTCACCGGGGAGAGCGCGAAGTAAGCCGTAACACCATCGCGCAGGGAAAGCCGGAATGCTTCGGTTGACCTGTGGTCCTACCCCCGTGCTTTTTGTTGCACGGGACCCACGGGTGCAACCAGCACCCGGCTTTCCCTGCGCCCTCTGATATCGAGGAGGGCGAAACGAGATGCAAAGCTCGGGCGTAACTCGCCGCGAGAACGCGGACTTACATCCTCACGCTGTTTAAAAATTGAATCAGAAACTCTCCCCGTCATCGCGAGCGCAGCGAAGCAATCCATCTCGCCGCTCGTGCAGGCATGGATTGCTTCGCTGCGCTCGCAATGACGATAGTGGAGAGAGTGTACGGGACAACGCTTTCCCGGTGCCCGTTGATGCGCCCTCGCCCCTTGTGGGAGAGGGCTGCTCCGGCGCCAGCAACGAACTCATTTGGGTGAGGGGTCTCTCCCCGCGAGCACCGTCGCCCGCGGAGACAACCCCTTGTATCTGCACGGGCATGATTTGTGCGATGGAAGCGATTTAGCGTCTTGGCCGGTGGCCACCG
>NZ_JAQMIL010000092.1:0-37589 GCF_029990105.1 Bradyrhizobium sp. Arg237L
TTGAACCTGTGGTCCTACCCCCGTGCTTTTTGTTGCACGGGACCCACGGGTGCAACCAGCACCCGGCTTTCTCTGCGCCCTCTGATCTCGAGGAGGGTGAAGATGACGCAAAGCTCGGGTAAATCATGCCGCGAGAATGCGAACTGTTGCTTCCTCATACTCCACCGTCATGCCCCGCGAAGGCGGGGCATCCAGTATCCGGGGGCTTCTCGGCTCAAGCACGACCGCCTCTGGGATACTGGATCGTCCGGTCAAGCCGGACGATGACAGCGGAGAGCTGTTTGAAATTTGAATCAGAACTCGCGGCGAAGTTGTAGGGTGGGCAAAGCGAAAGCGTGCCCACCATTGCGAGCACACCGTTAGATGGTGGGCACGCTGCGCTTTGCCCACTCTACGCGCCCGTCAGCCGCGCCCGCAGCCAGTTCAGGGCGAGCTTGTAGCGGTCACCCGGAACGGTCATCGCTGCTACCCCTGCCATGACGAGCACAAGCCCGAGGGCGAGGTTCGAGGGTACGGCTTCGCCGAGCAGCACCACCGAAAGGCCGACGCCGATCGGGATGCGCAGATAGCCTTGGGCATTGGTGGTTAGCGTGCCGAGCCGGGCGAGGCACATGTAGAACAGCATCAGGCCGATTGCGCTGGAGAAGATGCCCATGGTGCTGACGGCAGCGAGCGCTTGCGGCGTCGGATGCAGCGTCCAGGGATGTTCGACGATGATGGCGGCCGGCAGCAGTATGAGGCCGCCGAACAACAGCGAGCCGGCGGCAACCACCATCGGGTCGTAATCGGACAGGCGCAGGCCGAAGATCGTGGCGCAGGCGAACGAGATGGTGGCGAGCAGGATCGCCATCTCGGCAAAGATCTCGCTGCCGAGGCCGCTGAGCGCATCGAGGCCGATGATGACGGCGGTGCCGGCAAGGCCGAGGATCGCCCCAGTGAGTTTCAACAGCGTCGCCGGCTCATGCCGCGTGATGGCCCAGGTGATCAGGAAGGCGAAGATCGGCGTGGTCGAGGCCAGCACCACGGTGGGAGCCGCCGCCACATATTGCTGCGCCCAGGTGATCACCAGGAATGGGATCGTCGAGTTGATGGTCTGCTGGAAGGCGAACAGCTTCCACGCCTTGGCGTCGGTCGGAATGCGAAGCCCGCGGATGCGCAGGATCACGAGCAGGAACACCGCCGCGATCAGCGAACGGGCCGAGATGAAGGTGATCGGCGGGATCGAGCCGAGACCGATCTTGGTCAAGGGATAAGTCGAACTCCAGCAGCAGGCGAGCGCGAGCAGCAACGCATAATCCTGCCAGCGATGGTGCGGCCGCTTCAGGGCTGACAGCGCAGGCGTTTCCACCGCAGCCGTCACGCTACCCGTCCTTGATGTGCTCTTCGGCACCTGTTGCTCCCGGCGCATTGGCGCGCTGGAGCCAGTCTTAGCCTGAGAGCGCAAAAAGGAAAGGCGGCGAGCTATGCGCTGGCCTCAAGCGTCGCCTTCAGCTTCACCCGCTTGATCGTCCCGGAGAAGGTGAATAGCGAGCGCTCACCCGCTTTCAGCATGCCGCGCAGGAAGATCAGCGAGCCGCCGGCGCGGGTCACTTCGCCCGTGCATTCGACCAGCTCGCCCTCGCGGGCCGCGTCGAGGAATTCGCAGGAGAATGCCACCGTCACGCCCGGGCCTTCCAATTCGGCCGAGGCGATCGCGAACAGGCAGTAATCCGCAAAGGCCATGAAGCAGCCGCCATGGACGTTGCGCATCCCGTTCAGGTGCTTCTTCTCCACCCGGAAGGCGCACTGCACGCGGCCGTTCTCATCCATCCGGTGCCAGAATGGGCCGACATGGCTCTCGAAGCTGTCCCGGATCCAGGTGCGCCAGCCCTTGAATTCGCCCTCGGTTGCGACATGCAGGTCGGGACGGCGGAGGAATGCGGTCTTGGAGAGGTCGTTCACGCTCGCAGGCTTTCAAAATTGAGTTCCGATCCTTAAATCCGATCCTGTCCGTTTCTGCAAATTCGTCAGCCCGCGGCCGCCGCCGCAAAGCTCTGGACAGGGCGGAAAAGCGCCATAAAAGGCCTTTGCCCGCACCGCCGATCTACCTAATAAGGGACCCATGAACGAGCCCCAGATCACCCCCGAACTCGTCGCCGCCCACGGGCTCAAGCCAGACGAGTATGAGCGCATCCTGAAATTGATCGGGCGGGTGCCGACCTTCACCGAGCTTGGAATCTTCTCGGCGATGTGGAACGAGCACTGCTCGTACAAGTCCTCGCGCATCCACCTGCGCGGACTGCCCACGAAAGCGCCCTGGGTGATCCAGGGGCCGGGCGAGAATGCCGGCGTGATCGACATCGGCGACGGCCAGGCCGTGGTCTTCAAGATGGAGAGCCACAACCACCCGAGCTATATCGAGCCCTATCAGGGCGCGACCACCGGCGTCGGCGGCATTTTACGCGATGTGTTCACGATGGGCGCGCGCCCCATCGCCTGCCTCAATGCGCTGAGCTTTGGCGCGCCGGAGCATCCGAAGACGCGACACCTCGTCTCGGGCGTGGTCGCCGGCGTCGGCGGCTACGGCAATTCCTTCGGCGTTCCGACGGTGGGCGGGCAGGTCCGCTTCCACACCCGCTATGACGGCAACATCCTGGTCAATGCGATGGCGGTCGGGCTCACCGATGCCGACAAGATCTTCTATGCGGCGGCCTCCGGCGTGAACATGCCGATCGTCTATCTCGGCTCCAAGACCGGCCGCGACGGCATCCATGGCGCCTCGATGGCCTCGGCCGAATTCGACGACAATTCCGAGGAGAAGCGTCCGACCGTGCAGGTCGGCGATCCCTTCGCCGAGAAGCTGCTGCTCGAGGCTTGCCTCGAGATCATGGAAAAGGGCTGCGTGATCGCGATCCAGGACATGGGCGCGGCGGGGCTCACCTGCTCGGCGGTCGAGATGGGCGCCAAGGGCGATCTCGGCGTCGACCTCGATCTCGACGCGGTGCCGACCCGCGAGATCGGCATGAGCGCCTACGAGATGATGCTCTCGGAAAGCCAGGAGCGCATGCTCATGGTGCTCAAGCCCGAGAAGGAGCAGGAAGCCGAAGCAATCTTCCGCAAATGGGGCCTGGATTTCGCTGTGGTCGGCTACACCACGCCAACCAAGCGTTTCGTGGTCAAGCATGGCGGCGACGTCATGGCCGATCTGCCGATCAAGGAACTCGGCGACGAGGCGCCGCTCTATGATCGCCCGCACACGGCTTCCGCCGCGCAGCCGGTGATCCATGCGCGCGATGTCGAGGCGCCGCTTGGCATTCCGCAGGCGCTGGAGAAGCTGATCGGCGCGCCCGATCTCTGCTCGAAGCGCTGGGTCTGGGAGCAGTACGATCACGTCATCCTGGGCAACACCGTGCAGCGCCCCGGCGGCGATGCGGCTGTGGTCCGCGTGCAGGATGGGCCGAAGGGGCTGGCGATGACCGTCGACGTGACGCCGCGCTATTGCGAGGCCGATCCTTATCAAGGCGGCAAGCAGGCAGTGGCCGAAGCCTGGCGCAACATCACCGCGGTCGGGGGCAAGCCGCTCGCGATCACCGACAATCTCAATTTCGGCAATCCTGAGCGGCCCGAGATCATGGGCCAGTTCGTCGGCTGCCTGCAGGGCATTTCGGAAGCCTGCCGCGCGCTGGACTTCCCGGTCGTTTCCGGCAACGTCTCGCTCTACAACGAGACCAACGGCCGCGCCATTCTGCCGACGCCCTCGATCGGCGGCGTCGGCGTGCTCGACGATTTCACCAAGTCCGCGACGCTCGCGTTCAAGGCGGAAGGCGAGGCGATCCTCCTGATCGGCGAGACCCATGGCTGGCTCGGCCAGTCCGTCTATCTGCGCGATATCTGCGGTCGCGAGGAAGGCGCGCCGCCGCCGGTCGATCTCGCCGCCGAGAAGCGCAATGGCGATGTCGTGCGCGGCATGATCCACGCTGGCACGGCGACCGCGGTGCATGACATCTCCGACGGCGGGCTGTTGATCGCGCTCGCCGAGATGGCGATCGCAAGCGGCATCGGCGCCCGCCTGTTGGCAGCACCGACGGCGCTGGTGCCGCACGCCTACTGGTTCGGCGAGGATCAGGCGCGCTACATCGTCACCGTACCCGAGGCCGACGCCGGCCGTGTGCTTGCGAAGATGCGGGGGTGCGGGATGCCCTGCGCGCGCATCGGCACCACCGGCGGCGACTCGATCTCAATCGTGGGCGAAACGCCGGTGGCGATCACGACGCTGAACGAGGCGTTCGAGCGCTGGTTACCGGCCTATATGAGCGGCAAGGCGACGTAGTCGCTCGGGCTCCCCCGTCATTGCGAGCGAAGCGAAGCAATCCATGTCGCCACTTGCGGAGGCATGGATTGCTTCGTCGCTGTCGCTCCTCGCAATGACGGCGGAGAAGACGAGGGCCTTCACAGCACGTGTTTCGCGCCTGGAATCTTCCGCAGCGCCGCTGTCGCCGCCCAGCTCAGCAGCACCGTCAGCACAAACGCGATGGCCGCCTTCACGATCGCCGGCCAATTGAAATCGAACATCCAATATTGCAGCCAGAGCACGATCGGATAGTGCACCAGGAACATGCCATAGGCATCAGGCTGCATCGGATCGAGGATGCTCCAGCCGGATTGTTTGAATCGCAGGAAATAGGCCAGGATCACGAACATGATGGCGACGCTGAAGGAAGCGAAGAAGAGACCGTAGGTCGCCTCATACCAGTCCGGCAGCCGTACCGGATTCCCGAGGATTTCGCGCTTGATGTAGATCAGCACCCACATCAGGCAATACGGAACGAGCGCCGCGACCGCCCAGCCCCAGCTACTCTTTGCAAGCCGGCCGTCTGCCGCCAGCAGACCGCGATCCAAATACATGGCGCCTATGCCCGCGCCGAAAAAGAAGTAGGTCGCATAGAGCAGCACTCGGCCGTGCTGCACCGAGAACGGTCCGAACTCGAACCAGCTCCCTGGCCCGAAGTGAACGCGCCCCGGAATGTAGAGCACGGCGGTGATCGCAAGCATGACCATGAAGAACAGGGTGGCCTGTTCATGACCCTTGAGCGATAGGCGATTGATCGGATCGATGACTTTGGGTGACAGCTTATATGCCGCGCTCGCGACGAGGTCGAAGGCGAGCAAGATCCAGAGAAACCAGATCGGGCCGCTCGGCCATGGCCCCACGGTGATGGTTTTCCACCAGAACTCGGAAAAGCTCAGATCCGGAGTTTGGCGCAGCGCGATGGGGTAATAGGCCAGCGGGATGAGCGTGAACGCGCAGACCACGAAGGGCAGGCCAAGTCGAACCAGGCGATCGAGCAGATATTGCAGTGGTCCTTTCCGAGCCAGCCCCGGCCACACGAACAGTCCCGACAGGAAGAAGAACATCGCCATGAAGAAGCTGTCAGTGGCGAGCACGACCATGTCGAAGCCGATCCACGATTTTGGATCGGTGTGTCCGAAATGCGTGTAGGGAATCACGGAGTGGTGCAACAGCACGACCAGCGTCAGGAAAGTTCGGGCGCGATCGAGCGCGGCGTTACGCGCTTTTGCTTTCGGTGCTGCGTGAGCCTCCGCCGTCGCCATGGTGTGGGAGATCGAGCTCATAGGCGCCCCCTCTGAGAGGTGATCGGTTGTGATGTTGCAACCCGGAACCGGATTGGGCAAGGCCCAATCATTAGCTGCCGAAAACGTCGATGTGATCTCGCGCTTGCGTGAGCAACGGAACGACGCGATTCAGCGGACGTTGGTGCGGCCGCATGCCATACGGAGAATTACCATGCGACACAAATTGCATCTATCGGCCGTCATCGCGATGTCATTGATGACGGCGTCATCAGCCGCCTTCGCGCAAGCGTCAGGTGGCGGCATCGGCGCCGGGAGAGCGCAGGCCGGTGCTTCGTCTGGCGTTGGCAGTGCGCCACCGCCGGCGGCTGTGCCGACCAATCCGGGATCGGCGGGAATTTCGTCGGCGCCCGGCGGACAATCAAGCTCCACAACCGGAATGGGCACCGGCGGAACGTCCACCACGCCCAACCCAACCCTCAGCCAGCCAAGCGCGCCCGATACGTCGCCGGGCACCACGGGGACCGGCCTGTCGCCGAACGGCATGCCGGACGATGACATCGTGACGCCTGGTTCTCCCGGACGCATGGGACGATAGGGAAAACCAGCAGGGCGAAGCGGGCGGCGAGCGATTCGCCGCCCATCGCTGTGGAACTCGCGCTATCGCCCGAGGTTACTCCCGCGAAGAAGCTGGAGAAGAGGGCGATGACGTTACTTAAATGGGCGCTGATTTTTCTTGTGGTGTCGATTATAGCCGGCTTGCTCGGCTTCACCGGCATATCGGCAGCCTCCGCCGATATCGCGCGGGTATTGTTCTATATTTTCGTCGTGATCTTCCTGGTGCTCCTGATACTCGGACTCACGATATTCAGAGCGTAGCCGCATCGTCATGCCCGGGCTTGTCCCGGGCATCCACGTCTCAGTACAGGGCAAGCAATCACTTTCGCTCTACGCCACTTCCTCGATCGTGACCTTGTCCGGATAGAACGCCAAGTGTCCCGCGATCTCCGTCATCGCCGGGAAGGGCGTCTCATAGGTCCAGATCGAATTTTCCAGCGTCTTGCCGTTGGCATTGATGCTGAAATAGCTCGCATCGCCCTTGTAGGGGCAATGCGTGGTGCGCTCGGTCCGGGAGAGCAGGGCCATGTTGGCATCCTGCCGCGGGATGTATTGCACGGCGGGATAGCTCGCTTCCTTCAGGGTCAGCGCATGGGTGGAGTCGGCGATGACGATATCCCCCGCCCGGACGCGGATGCGCTTGGGATTGGGGGTAATCGTGATCGGATGGTCGGGACCTGGGAGTTTCATGATTCTGCGCCTTTTTTGGTCAGTTCGTTGTGACCGAATGATGCAGCTAAAACGATTGGAAGCGGTATATAGTGCCTGATAGGATGACCTAGAAGAGCGCAAGCGCTAGGTTCTGCTCCGCGTGGCCGGCCGTGTCGGCCGCGATTTGAACGTCGAAATGGAGGTGTACTGGGATGCCGATGGACGCCCGCGATATCGAATCCATGATCAAGGCAGCCATTCCCGATGCCGTGGTGACGATCCGCGACCTGGCCGGTGACGGCGACCATTACGCGGCAACGGTGATCTCGGAATCCTTCCGCGGCAAGTCCCGTGTCCAGCAGCACCAGATCGTTTACCAGTCGCTCAAGGGACAGATGGGCGGCATACTGCACGCATTGGCGCTGCAGACCGGGGTGCCTGGCGGGCCCGAGGCCTGATCATCTCGCAAGGGGGCACCGATGGCTGCGGAGAATCGACGCGGCGCGATGTTTCGCGTCGTCGCGCCACATCAGCATAGCCGCGTCACCTATGCCGAGCTGTTCTACGATCTGGTGTTCGTGTTCGCGGTCACGCAGATCTCGCACACGCTGCTCCATCATTTCACGCCAATCGGCGCGGTCCAGGTCACGCTGCTGTTCCTCGCGGTCTGGTGGGTCTGGGTCTTCACGGCCTGGGTGACCAACTGGCTCAATCCGGAGCTGACGCCGGTCCGCATTCTCTTGTTCCTGATGATGCTCGGCGGCCTCGTGCTGTCGACCACAATCCCGACGGCCTTTGAAGGCCGCGGCCTGTGGTTCGCCATCGCCTATGTGGTGATGCAGGTCGGGCGTACCGCGTTCTGGTTCGTCTCCACGCCGCGTCACTGGACGGCGGTGCGCCACAATGCCATCCGCATCCTGGCCTGGCTCTCCACGTCTGCCGTGTTCTGGATCCTCGGCGGCCTTGCCGAGGGTGAGTCCAGGCTATGGCTGTGGATCATCGCGGTCGTGATCGAATATGTCTCGCCGGCGGCGCGGTTCTGGATTCCGGGGTTGGGGCCGTCCTCGCTCGAAGCTTGGGCGGTCGAAGGCGGCCATATGGCCGAGCGCTGCGCCCTTTTCATCATCATCGCGCTCGGCGAGGCTGTTGTCGTCAACGGCGCGACCTTTGCCGAGCTGAGCTGGACCACCGAGATCGTGCTGGCCTTCGTGTCCTCGCTGGTCGGCAGCATCGCGATGTGGTGGATCTATTTCCACAAAGGCGCCGAGGCCGGCTCCGAACTGATCTCGACATCGGCCGAATCAGGGAAATTGGCCCGCCTTGCCTACACCTATCTGCACATGCCGATCGTCGCCGGCATCATCCTAACGGCGGTGTCGGACGAGCTGGTGCTGAAGCATCCCGGCGGCCATTCCGATCTCAAGACGATCTTGAGCACGATCGGCGGCCCGCTTCTGTTCCTGGTAGGAACGATCCTGTTCAAGCTCTCGATCAGGGGCTTCCTGCAGCTCTCCCACATCGTCGGCATCGTCGCGCTGCTCGCGCTGAGCTGGTTCGCAAGCGAGCTGGCGCCGCTATGGCTCTCGCTCCTTACGACTGCAATCCTGATCGCGGTCGCGGTATGGGAATCCGTGTCGCTGCGCTCGGCTTCGGAATCTCATTCCGAAGCCACCAGCGCGTGAACCGAGAACATCTTTGCCGCGTCGGTCCAGGACTGCCGGACGGTCCAGCCCGAGCTTCGGGCCAGCTCCGTGAAGCGCTCCAGCGAATATTTGTAGCTGTTCTCGGTGTGAATGCTCTCGCCGGGACGGAATGAAAAGGTGTTGCCGAGGACCCGTACGCTCTGCGCCTTGCGGCTGATCAGGTGCATCTCGATCCGGTGGCGGTCGCGGTTGTAGATCGAGCGATGGGAGAAGGCGGAGAGATCGAAATTGCCGCCGAGCTCGCGGTTGATGCGCACCAGCACATTCAGATTGAAGCGCGCGGTGACACCGGCTGAATCATTATAGGCGTTGTACAGCACGCGCTCGTCCTTCTCGAGGTCGACGCCGATGATCATCTGCGCGCCGGCACCTAAGATTTCACGCGCGGTGCGCAGGAGATCGGTGGCTTCCTGCGGCTCGAAATTGCCGATCGTCGATCCCGGGAAGAAGCCGACTTTCGGCATCTCAGCGATCTCGGCCGGCAGCGTGAACGGGGCGGTGAAGTCGGCCGCGACCGGATAGACGCGGAGGCCGGGAAAGTCCTTGCGCAGGCCGTCCGCTTGCGCGTTCAGGAAATCGCCGGAGATGTCGACGGGCACGTAGGCGCTGAATTCGCAGTGCTCGAGCAATAGGCGCACCTTGGTGGTCGCGCCCGCGCCGAACTCGACCAGCGCCGCGCCCGCAGGGATGATCGCGGCGATCTCGGCCCCGCGATCGCGCAAGATGCCGAGTTCGGTGCGGGTCGGGTAATATTCCGGCAGCACCGTGATCTGCTCGAACAGCTCCGAGCCGATCGCGTCATAGAAATATTTGGGCGACAGGTGCTTGGGATGTTGCGCGAGACGTCCGATGACATCTTCGGCAAAGGCTGCGGTCTGTTCGTCGAAGGCATAGGCCTTGGCTAAAGCGCGGGCATGCACATTCATGATACTCTCCTGAACGCGCCTTCCCGCGCGCTATGATTTTTGGTTGTTTTTGCGCATGATCGTTTCGGAAAACCGGCATCCGCCTTTCCGGATCATGCTTGAGAACCGATCAGGCGTAATCTGCGAGCCGTAATCCCGTAAATTGCCAGCGGTGGTGCGGATAAAAGAAGTTGCGATAGGTGATACGGCTGTGACCGCTCGGAGTTGCAAGCGAGGAACCGCGCAGCACCAATTGATTGACCATGAACTTGCCGTTGTACTCGCCGAGCGCGCCCTCGATTGCCCGGTAGCCCGGATAGGGTGAGTAGGAGGAGCGGGTCCACTGCCAGACGATGCCGAAGGCGTCGTTGAGCTGGCCGGCGCGTGCGGCGACCTCCCATTCCATCTCGGTCGGCAGGTGTTTGCCGGCCCAGCGGGCGAAGGCGTCGGCCTCGTAGTAACTGACGTGGGATACCGGAGCTGCCGGGTCGATCGGCTGCAGGCCGCCCAAGGTCATGATCTGCCATTGGCCGTCGACGTTGCGCCAGTGGCCGGGCACCTCCCAGCCTTCCTTTTCGACGGTTGCAAAACCGTCCATTAGCCACAGCGTCGCTGTCGAATAGCCGCCGTCCTTGATGAAGGCGAGCCAGTCGGCGTTGGTCACAAGATTTCGCGCCAGTTTGACGGGGCCGATCAGGGCGCGATGGGCCGGCTTTTCATTGTCGAAATGAAAGCTGTCGTCTGGATGCCCAATGGTGTGGATACCCTCGTTCAGCGTCACCCATTCCTCGCCGCCGCGCTGCGAGGCCGGGAAGCGCCATGCCGGATCGTAAGCCGGCGGGATCGGGTTCTGCGCGAAGGCGTGCAGGATGTCGGTCCACATCAGTTCCTGATGCTGCTGTTCATGATTGAGGCCGACCTCGACCAGCGGCACCAGCTTTGTCAGTTTCTCCTCGCCCGCGGCCTTGAAGAATTTCACCACGGCATCGTCGACATGGCGGCGATAGGCGGTGACTTCGTCGGCGCTTGGCCGGGTCAGGTGACCGCGCTGGGCGCGGGCATGGCGAGGGCCGGCGCTGACATAATAGGAATTGAAGAGATAGGCGTAGTCCGGATGGAAGGGCTTGTAGCCGTCCTGGTGCTCCCCGAGCAGAAACTGCTCGAAGAACCAGGTGGTATGGGCGCGGTGCCACTTTGCCGGGCTCGCGTCCGGCATGGACTGGATCAGCTGGTCCTCCGCGGACAGGGGAGCGGCCCGGCGTTCGGTTTCATCCCGCACCGCGAGAAACGCCTCCACCAGATCCTGGGACAGGGGACCGGAATCAGAAGCGCGTGATGGGGAGGGTGGCGCAAGGGTGGCGGCAGCGGATGCTGGTTTCGTCACGGGTGTCTCCGAAATGCAGGAGAGAACGTTGCTATACCAAACTGGTTCCCGACGGGCGGTCCGTCCTAGATAGGGGCTCCCGTTCGGGAAAAAAGCCTCTCGCGGTCATGATATTAGTGCCGTCAGACTATGGGCCCGAGGCCCGGCCGCCGCCCGAAAAGGGCCTCATGCATGCCAGCTCACCGCCATTTTGCTTTGGATGCACAACGGTTTGGGCTACATATATATCCAGTCGCGGGGTAAGCGGGTCGAGCCGGCCCACCAGCAATGCCGCAAGGGGCGGAGCCCCAAAGGGAAACGAAAATGAGCATCGAACAATTCATCGACAACGAAGTGAAGTCGAACGACGTCGTGCTGTTCATGAAGGGCACGCCGCAATTTCCGCAGTGCGGTTTCTCGGGCCAGGTGGTGCAGATCCTCGACCACATCGGCGTGGGCTATAAGGGCTTGAACGTGCTGGAGTCCGCCGAGCTGCGCGACGGCATTAAGGTCTATTCAAACTGGCCGACCATTCCCCAGCTCTATGTGAAGGGCGAGTTCGTCGGCGGCTGCGACATCATCCGCGAGATGTTCCAGGCCGGCGAGTTGCAGCAGCTTTTCGCCGATAAGGGCGTTCCGGTCGGCGCCGCCGCCTGAGCCTGATGGCGCGCCAGCTCGGCAACACGCGCCTCGAGGTCATCGTTGCCGACATCACCACGTTGCGCGTTGACGCCATCGTCAACGCAGCCAATTCGTCCCTCCTGGGCGGAGGCGGTGTCGATGGCGCGATCCATCGCGCCGCCGGACCCGAATTGCTCGTCGAGTGCCGTACGTTGCGCGGCTGCGCAACCGGCGATGCCAAGATCACACACGGTTATCGGCTTCCCGCCCGGCATGTCATCCACGCCGTCGGGCCGGTCTGGCACGGCGGCGGTCAGGGCGAGGATGGATTGCTCGCCTCCTGCTATCGCCGCGCGCTCGAGCTCTGTCAGGCGAACGGACTTGCTTCGCTGGCATTTCCCGCCATTTCGACCGGCGTCTATCGCTTCCCCGCCGACCGTGCCGCCGGGATTTCGGTCTGGACGGTCGCGGAGGGACTTAGCCAAGCGCCGGCGGTCAACCGGGTGATCTTCTGCTGCTTCTCGGAGGCCAGCGCTCGGCTGCATGAGCAGGCTTTGGCCGGTCTTGACGGCCCTTGTGCTGGTTGAGGCGCCGCCGCTACACTCTCGGCCGAATTCGGGAGGGGTCCAAATGAATTCATTTAAGTTGCTGCGCGTGCTGGCGACAGGCGCGCTGATGCTTGCTGCATGGCCTGCCGCTGGTGCGGAAGGAACCTTCGATATTCCTGCAGGCGCGCATTTCAACCAGGACAAGCTTGCGAAGATCGGAGCGTTCTTCGACAACGAAGTCGCGACCGGTAAGATCCCGGGCGCGATCGTCCTGATCCAGCAGCATGGCAAGCCGGTCTATCACCAGTCCTTCGGCGTGCAGGACGTGGTGAGCAAGGCGCCGATCACCGACAAGACGATCTTCCGCCTGTTTTCGATGACGAAGGCGATCACCGCTTTTGTCTCGGTGCAACTCCTTCAAGAGGGCAAGTTCAAGCTGGATGATCCGGTTGCGAAATACATCCCGTCCTTCGCCAATGTAAAGGTCGGCGTCGAGAAGAAGAACGAGGACGGCAGCAAGACGCTCGAACTGGTGCCGCCGGACCGGCCGATGACCGTGCTCGACCTGATGCGCCACACCTCCGGCATCACCTATGGCTTCTATGGCGACAGCCTGGTGCGCAAGGCCTACGCATCCGCCAATCTCTATGCTGGCGATTTCGCTCTTGCCGAATTTGCCGAGCGGATTGCCAAGCTGCCGCTGCACAACCAACCGGGCGCGCTCTGGCAGTACGGCCACTCCACCGACGTGCTGGCGCGCATCATGGAGATCGTATCCGGCAAGCCGCTGCTTGCGATCGAGCGGGAGAAGCTGCTCGATCCGCTCGGCATGAACGACACCCGCTTCCTCGTCACCGATCCGGAGAAGCAGAAGCTTTTGGCGCAGCCGATGCCGAATGACAGCAATTTCCGGGTCGGGCGCGAGAACGACCCGACGGTTGTCAAGAAAATGGAGTTTGCCAGTGGCGGCATGGTCTCCACCATGGCGGATTTCTCCCGGTTTGCGCAGATGCTGCTCAATGGCGGCACGTTCGAGGGCCGGACCTATCTGACCCCCGAGACCTTCAAGCTGATGACGACCGATCAGGTCGGTCCCACCTCCGGAGTGGGACGGGATTACTTCTATTTTCCCGGCGATGGCTTTGGCTTCGGGCTCGGACTCGCGGTTCGGACCGATCCCGGCAACGCAAAGCCGCCGCCGCCTGGTTCGCTTGGCGAACTGAAATGGGACGGCGCCAGCGGTTGTTATTTCGTGATCGACCGCAAGCAGGATATGTTCTTCGTGCTCCTGGAGCAGACGCCGACCGAGCGGCAACGTATCCAGCGGACGCTGAAGCAGTTGGTCTATGAAGCAATGGAGAACTGAAGCTTTTTCGCGCCGCCTGATTGTCGTGGCGGCGCTCGCGCTTCTGGTCGGCGCCGGCTGTGGCGCCCGCGCGGAATCTCCGGCCACCGGCGCGCACCGCTTTTCCGCCGCGGGGCTCGCGCGTGTCAGCGAGTACATCAAGAACGAGATCGTGACCGGCAAGATTCCGGGCGCTATCCTCTTGATCCAGCAGCACGGCAAGCCGGTCTATGACGAGAATTTCGGCGTCCGCGACGTCGCCACTCAGCTCTCGATGAGCGCGGACACCATCTTCCGCCTCTATTCGATGTCGAAGCCGATCACCTCGGTGGCCGCGATGATGCTGGTGGAGGACGGCAAGCTCGCGCTCGACGACCCCGTGTCGAAATACATCCCGGCATTCGCGGACATGAAGGTTGGCGTCGACCGGCGGGCGGAGGATGGCCGCACGACGCTTGCGCTGGAGCCGCTCAAGCGCCCGATCACGATCGAGGATCTGCTGCGCCATACGTCCGGTCTGACATACGGCTTCTCCGACGACAGCACGGTGCGAAAGCTCTATGCGGATGCGAACCTTTTCAACGGCGACTGGACCAACGCCGAATTCGCCGCACGGATCGCGAAATTGCCTCTCGCCGAGCAACCCGGCACGCTCTGGGATTATGGGCATTCCACCGATGTGCTCGGCCGCGTGATCGAGGTTATCTCGGGAAAGACGCTGTACCAGTTTGAAAAGGAGCGGCTGCTCGATCCGCTCGGGATGAACGAGACTGCCTTCTACGTCGCCGATCCCACGAAGCGGCCGCGCATCGCCGAGCCGATGCCGGACGACCGTGCGCTCGGCCCGACCACCATGGTCAGCGATCCCATGCAGCCGCGCAAGTGGGAGTCAGGCGGCGCCGGCATGATCGGCACCATCGGCGACTATGCGCGGTTTGCGCAGATGCTGTTGAACGGCGGCACGTTCGAGGGGCGGCGCTATCTCAAGCCGGAGACCATCGCGCTGATGACGAAGGATCATATCAGCCCGGAGACGAAGATCGCACGCGATGATCGCTATTACCCCGGCGCGAACAGCGGCTTCGGCCTCGGCTTTGCCGTGCGCACCTCGGTGCCGCCGGGCACGTCATGGCCCACAGGGGAATACCGCTGGGACGGCGTCGCCGGCACCTTCTTCTTCATCGATCCCGAAGACGACATGTTCGGGATCTTCATGGTGCAGACCCCCTCGCAGCGCGGGCGGATTCAACTGCAGTTGAAGACGCTGATCTATCAGGCGATGGGACGGTGAACCGTAGGGTTTCGTAGCCCGGATGGAGCGAAGCGTAATCCGGGACAGTCTCCCCGGATTACGCTTCGCTCCATCCGGGCTACAGGTCTACGCTCCGCGCACGATTTCCCGCACCAGGCTGACCGTTTCCTCGATCATGCCGGGCGTCACATCGAGATGCGTGCAGGCCCTGATGCGACCGTCCATCATCGCGAGCAGGACGCCGCGCCTGCCCAACTCGGCGACCATCTTGTCGCCGGCGACACCCGCACCATCGGGTTTGAAGAAGACGAGATTGGTTTCGGGTTGTTGCACCTCGATGCCGTCGATCTGCGACAGCCCGCGCGCCAGCGCTCTTGCATTGGCGTGATCGTCGGCGAGGCGCTCGACGTGATGGTCGAGCGCGTAGATGCAGGCGGCAGCGCAGATGCCGGCCTGGCGCATGGAGCCGCCGAGGCGCTGTTTCCAGCGCCAGACTTCATCGATGAAATCGCGGCTGCCTGCGATCACGCCGCCGATCGGCGCGCCCAGTCCCTTCGAGAAATCGATCCAAGCGGAATCCCAACCCTTCGCCATGTCGCGTGCGGAAATGCCGGTAGCGACGCAGGCGTTGAGCAGCCGCGCGCCGTCCATATGGGTGGCGAGCCCATGGGCTTTGGCGATACCGACGATCTCGTCGAGCGCGGCCTTCTTCCAGATCGTGCCGCCGCCGATATTGGCAGTCTGCTCGACGCTGACCAGCACCTGCGGCGGCTGGTAGCGCGAGCGCGGATGCAGCGCCGCGCGGAATGTCTCCGGCGCGAACTGGCCGTCCTCGCCGGAGAGCGGCGTGATCTGGAAGCCGCCGAGCGCGGCATGCGCGCCACCTTCGCGGGCGATGATATGGGCGGTCGCATGCGCCAGGATCTCGTCGCCGGGCCGGCAATAAGCCAGCGTCGCGGCGACGTTGCACATGGTGCCCGAGGGCATGAACACCGCGGCCTCCTTGCCGAGCCGGTCGGCAACGCGCTCGCAGAGCAGGTTTACCGTCGGATCATCGCCGATCTGCTCGTCGCCAACTTCCGCCCGCGCCATCGCCTCCCGCATCCCGGGCGCCGGGCGCGTCTGGGTGTCGGACAAGAGATTGATGCGAACGGGTGGAGCCTTGGGATCGCGCGGGGCAGGGGTGTAAGACATGGACTTTCCTTATTGCTCCGTGACGTCGTCGTGCCGGTAAATTGCAGCGCAAATCACCTGTCAGCCGATCGGTCGCCGGGCGGCGTGACGAAACCGCATAATGATAATTTCGGTCGCGGTCACGCGATAATCAATTAGGTAAGGATAGGGGTTCACCGGAAGACGACGGACGTTAGGACGGCTCGTTGCACGGCCTGCGCGGGGATGCTCTTGCAACAGTGCGACGAGCGCCGCGATCCGGTCACGAACGTGAACCGCGCCTTGAGGTGATCGTGCTTCGATGTAGGTGAGGACTTGATCGACTTGCGCAAGCGCGCGGCGCGTGTAGCGGATGTTCACAGCCCGTGCTTTGCCCACATGGCTCGTACTTCGTCGGCGGAGGCGAGGTCGCCGCGCGCAATCTCGGCGTCAGCTTCCGCCAGATCGGCTTCTTCCTCGGGTGTCAACTGAATGGGCGGCTGATCGACGCCCGCAAGCTCCAGCATGGCGCGCGCGAGCTCGTCCTGCTCTGCATCTGGCAGGTTGGCAACCGTACTAAACGCTTCTTCGAGTAATCGGGTCATGGTTGAAACTATAATACCAATTTGGTGCCCAAACAAAAAGGCCCCGGGATCCCGGGGCCTTCGACACCTCAAACTTTCCGTCCGATCAGCGCGAATAGAATTCGACGATCAGATGCGGTTCCATCTGCACCGGGAACGGCACATCAGACAGGCCGGGAATGCGGATGAACTTCGCGGTCATCTTGCCATGATCGACCTCGATGAAGTCGGGCACGTCGCGCTCGGGAAGCTGCGAGGCTTCCAGCACGGTCACGAGCTGCTTGGAGGCTTCCTTGACCTCGATCACGTCGCCGAGCTTGAGCCGGTAGCTGCCGATGTTGACGCGGCGGCCGTTCACCTTGACGTGGCCGTGGTTGATGAACTGGCGGGCAGCGAACATCGTGGGCACGAACTTGGCGCGATACACGACGGTGTCGAGACGGCGCTCCAATAGGCCGATCAGATGCTCACCGGTGTCGCCCTTCAGGCGGCCGGCCTCGACATAGATGCCGTGGAACTGGCGCTCGGAAATATTGGCGTAATAACCTTTAAGCTTCTGCTTGGCGCGGAGCTGCACGCCGAAGTCGGAGAGCTTGCCCTTGCGGCGCTGGCCGTGCTGGCCAGGGCCGTATTCGCGGCGATTCACGGGGCTCTTCGGGCGGCCCCAGATATTCTGGCCCATGCGGCGATCGATCTTGTATTTCGCCTCACTGCGCTTTGTCATCGCGTCCTCTTCAGGTCAAAGTTGGATTTGAGGAAACGCGCCCTCCTGTGCAGCCTGCCATTTGGCCGCTGCCGACAGGTCCGCCTCGAAAGCTCGAGGACGAACCACGGGTCGCGAAACGCTTCGCGGGCCGAAACCGGCCCGCGAGCAGGGGGCTTTTAGGGGAAAGATGGCCGTCCTGTCAACGAAAGAGGCGGCTATTTAGTGCCATTTAGTGCCATCAGGTCGCAATTGCCGGAAACCACTCTGTCGGTTTGCTGCCGATCGGCTCGCAACTCCGCTGCTATTTCGCCGTTCAGCACTTGTTCCAGCCGGCACAGCGTCCGGGCGATAAGGGCGGCATCGGTGATTCGGTGGTCCCAGCGCAGCACCACGCTGATCGTTCCGTCCTCCTCCACCCCATAGCTGAGGATGAACGGCCCCGGTGTGACGGCGTGCAGTTCCCCGGGACCGATGGCCGCCACCGACGTCACGGAGAAACTGCCGAAATAATTGGCGCGCTGGCGTCCGGAATTCAGCCCGATCCACCAGAGCAGGCGGCGCAGCGGCAGCGGCAGGCCGGACGCCCTCAGCGCCTTTCTGAACGCCGCCACTTCCTCGACCGGCGCCTCCTTGGCGTGGTGGATCAAGGCATCGATCTCCGCGAGCGGCTTGATCTCAGGGGTACCGATCTTTTGCGGCAGCACACAATCCTCGCCGTCCACGACGCGGGCGATTGCGACGGTAGCGGCGCTGCGCGGCAGCTCGTAGAAGCCGGGCCACGGCCATTTGACGTAGAGCGTCCGCAAGGCCGGCTCGTCCTTCGCGACCAGGGCAAAGGCTTTCACGAAGATCGCCGCCCAGCCGGCCGCACGGGCCGCCTCTGCGCGGGCATCCACCAGGTCCCTGATGTTCAGGAGGCGCGTGAGCGACACGAAGGGGATGTCGAGCGACGCACGCATCAGATCGGCGATGAAACAGCGCGGGATTGAGATTTTTCGGGCCGTTCCGCGCATTACTCCGCCGGGTGTTCCAGATTCAATAAAAGGCTGGCGAGCCGGTATATGTGCTCGCCAGCCCTGAACCGAGCATGAACCAACGGCCTTCCAGCACATGGCCGGTTTCGGCGCCGGGATGGGTGTGGCGTCCCGCCGCACTGCCGGCGATCACGGCGACCCTGGCAGCCGGCTCATGGCGGGAGAAGCAACCCTAACGCCTGATTCCTGCAAAGCTGGCGGCAATGCCGCGCTGGAGCAGGGACCAGTCGAAGCCCAGCGCGAGCGCCGCATAGCCGCGCTCGATCATCGCGTTGGCCTGTTCGGCGGACCGCGCCACTCCGCCGATCGGCACGCCGCTCTTGAGGATGCCTTCCTCGGCGCGCTGCATCAGCGCCACCACTTCGGGATCATCGGGAAGGCCGCGCTTGTTGATGGAGGTGGCGAGGTCGCCGGGCCCGATCACGGCGATGTCGATGCCGGGGGTGGCCATGATCTCGTCGATCCGTTCGACCGCCTCGACATGCTCGATCGTGATCATGCAGATCATGTCGTCATCGGCCGTAGCCATGTACTCCGGCATAGAGACGCCCCAGCGGAACGGCGCGTGGAATGGTCCCCACAGCCGGTCACCCTTGGGCGGATACCGCACGCCGCGCGCGGCCTTCTCGGCCTCGGCGCGGCTGCAGATCATCGGGAAATTGATGCCGAGTGCACCGATGTCCATCGGCGCCTTGGCGAGCCAGGGCTCGTTGGCGGCAATGCGCGCCATTGGCACGCATGATGTGCCGGAGGTTGCCACGATCATCGCGTGCGCGGTGCCGAGGTCGATCGGGCCGTGCTCGAGGTCGACGATGATCCAGTCGAGCGACTGCGCCATGATCTGCACGGTCTGGATGCTCGGGATCGTGGCAATCGCGCCGAAAGTCGGGCGCTTCTCTCGCCATTGCTGTCGCAGCCGGTTGAGGGGAGTTGGGTTCGGTGAAATCAAAGCGGATCTCCACAGCTTGTGTTGAGGGCGCGCTATTCGATCACCGATATCATAAAGACAAAATCAGTACGCATCGAGTGCTTGACTGCTTGCTTTGGCGTCACGTCTCGTTGGTGTGCGAGGCAACGGATGCCACCCGAAAGAAGCCCATTCAAAGGACCCCTCGATGATTTTCACCAGACGCTCGTTGCTGACCGCTTTGTCGTGTCTGGCCATCTCGCCCGTGCGAGCGCAGGAGCGGCCGTCACCGTTTGAAGCCTATGAGCGCGAGACGGGTGGGCGGATCGGCGTCTATGCCGAGAATGTGGCCACAGGGGCCAAGATCACTTGGCGAAGTGACGAGCGCTTTGTCATGTGCAGCACATTCAAGGCCTCGCTTGCCGCGTGCGTTCTAGCCCGCATCGATCGTGGCGAAGACGGACTTGAGAACGTGGTGCGATACCGTGCCGCCGATCTTCTCCACCATGCACCGGCGGCAAGGCAGAACCTGTCGAGCGGAGCGATGTCGGTCGCCGACATGTGCAAGGCTGTGGTCGAGCTCAGCGACAACACCTGCGCCAATCTGCTGCTGGCGCGGATCGGCGGTCCCCCTGCGCTCACTGCGTTTTGGCACGAAACGGGCGATACCGTCTCGCGCCTCGATCACTATGAACTTGAGCTCAATCGCTCTCCGCCCGGTGATCCGCATGACACGACCACGCCTGCCGCGATGGCCGGCAATCTGCGCCATTTCGTGCTTGGCGAGGCACTGTCACCGGCGTCGCGCGAACGCCTCACGGACTGGATGCTGAACTGCAAGACCGGAAACAACCGCCTTCGCGGTGGTTTGCCCAAGGACTGGAAGGTCGGCGACAAGACGGGCAACAATGGCAAGGATGCTGCGGGCGACATCGCGGTGGTTTGGCCTCGGGGAGGCGGACCGGTGCTGATCTCGGCCTATACGCAGGGCGGTTCGCCGACCACCGCACAGCTCGAGGCCGTTTTCGCGAAAATCGGGCAAATGGTCGGCCGGCAATTCGGCTAGCCAAAACGGGTATGCGGCCTCAGGCCGGGACGCGGCCGCCGAAAAACGGCATCAACGCCCGGCTCAGCCTATGCGGGCGGTTGGACGTGAAGAGCATTTCGGCGCCGGCCTCGTCTCTGCTATCGCCGGGCGGGCCGAGCAAATCGGAAACGCGTCGCGCGATGGCGGGCGCCGGGTCGATCCAGTCGACCGGCCATGGCGCAAGCTTCACCAGGCGATCCAGCAGCAAGGGATAATGCGTGCAGGCAAGTACCACAGTGTCGGTGCGTGCCGCGCCGTCGACAAAGCAGGGGGCCAGTTCAGCGGCGATATCGACGTCGCTGACATCCTGACCGCTCAGCGCCGCTTCCGCCAGCGAAGCTAGCTCGCCCGAGCCGACCAGCGTCACCTCGCAGCCCTGTCCGAAATCGTGGATCAGCTTTTTCGTATATTCGCGCTTGACGGTGCCCTTGGTGCCCAGCACGGACACGCGCTTGGTCTTCGAACTGGCGCAGGCCGGCTTGATCGCCGGCACGGTTCCGACGAATGGCAGGTCGTAGGCGTCCCGCAGATGTGACATGACGAGCGTCGAGGCGGTATTGCAGGCGATCACGACCAGATCGGGCGTGTGTCTCCCGATCAATTCGCCGAGTAGCGGCACCACGCGCGCGATGATCTCTTCCTCGCCATGGTGGCCATAGGGAAAGAAGGCGTCGTCGGCGACATAGACGTAACGCGCGTCGGGCCGGGCGCGCACGATCTCGCGCAATACCGTCAGCCCGCCGAGGCCGGAATCGAATACCAGAATGGTTGGGGGCGCCGCCACGATTTAACCTTATCCCATTTCAGCGTTACGATTCAGTTGATTTGAGGGCACCGCCGGCCTTGCGGCTCGGTCCCAGGCCCGGGTGGAGATTTTGGAACGATTCAAATCGCCTTGATCGGACCGGAGGGTTATCAGGGCGCGGCGCTGCAGCGCGGTAAAGCGGCGGCGACGAACTCGAAGCCGATGGGGCCGGGCGCATGATCCGAAACACGACATCGAGCTGGGGCAGCGTTGCGCGTGGATTCCACTGGGTGCTTGCGGTCGCCATCATCGGCATGATCGGATTCGGCTGGTGGATGAACCACATCCCCGCTCGCCCGGACCGCTTCTTCTATCGCTCGATCCATGCCGATATCGGCTATGTCGTGCTGCTCGTGACCCTGCTTCGGCTGGTCTGGCGCGGCGTCAACCCGACGCCGGCGCTGCCGGAGGATACGTTGCGCTGGCACCGGATCGCCGCCCGGGTCAGCCATTTCGCGCTCTATGCCGTCACCATCCTGGTGGCGGTGCTGGGCTGGGCACATTCCGGGGCCCGGACGCCCAATTATTCGGACTGGTTCGGGCTGTTTCACGTGCCGCAGATCACCTCGCCTGATCGGGCCGCGGCGCAGGCCTACGAGGTCAGGCACATCTACTTCGCCTATGTGCTGCTGGCGCTGATCGGAATTCACATCGCCGCCGTCGCCTGGCACCACTTCATGCGCCGCGATCGCGTCGCCGCCCGCATGGTCGACGGAGCGCCGGGCTAAGCGCCTGCCTCTGCGATGGATGCTGCGCTCCCTCTCCCGCTTGCGGGAGAGGGTTGGGGTGAGGGTATCTCCGCGGGCGAGACTCTTCGTGTGGAGAGAGCCCTCACCCGGCGCTTACGCGCCGACCTCTCCCGCAAGCGGGAGAGGTGAAGAATTCGCGGCTGCTCAGGCTTCCCCGAACACGCGCTTGAAGATCGTGTCGACGTGCTTGAGGTGATAGCCGAGGTCGAACTGCTCCTCGATCTCAGCGTCACTTAGATATTTCTTCACGTCCGGATCTTTCTTGAGCAGCGTCAGGAAATCGCCTTCGCCGCGCCAGACCGGCATGGCGTTGCGCTGCACGAACTTGTAGGCGTCCTCGCGGCTCGCGCCCTTTTGCGTCAGCGCGATCAGCACCCGTTGCGAATGCACGAGGCCGCCGAGGCGATCGAGGTTCTTCTGCATGTTCTGCGGATAGACCAGGAGCTTCTCGACCAGGCCGGCGAGGCGGACCAGCGCGAAGTCGAGCGTCACGGTGGCGTCCGGGCCCATCATGCGCTCGGCGGAGGAATGCGAGATGTCGCGTTCGTGCCAGAGCACGACGTTCTCGAGTGCGGGCACTGCATAGGCCCGCACCATCCGCGACAGGCCGGAGAGGTTCTCCGACAGCACCGGGTTGCGCTTGTGCGGCATTGCCGACGAACCCTTCTGCCCTTCCGAGAAGAATTCCTCGGCTTCCAGCACCTCGGTGCGCTGCAGGTGACGGATTTCGACAGCCAGGCGCTCGATGGAGGCGGCGATCACGGCCAGCGTCGCGAAATACATCGCATGGCGGTCGCGCGGGATTACCTGGGTCGAGATCGGCTCCGGCTCGAGCCCCATCGCTTTGGCGACATGCTCTTCGACGCGCGGGTCGATCTGCGCAAAGGTGCCGACTGCGCCCGAGATCGCGCAGGTCGCGACTTCCTTGCGGGCGGCGACGAGCCGCGCCCGGGCACGGGAGAATTCCGCATAGGCGTAGGCGAGCTTGAGGCCGAAGGTCACCGGCTCGGCGTGGATGCCGTGGGAGCGGCCGATGGTCGGCGTCATCTTGTGCTCGAAGGCGCGCTTCTTCAGCGCGGCCAGGACCTTGTCGATGTCGGCAAGCAGGAGGTCCGCGGCGCGGGTGAGCTGCACGTTGAGGCAGGTGTCGAGCACGTCGGAGGAGGTCATGCCCTGGTGCACGAAGCGCGCCTCGGGGCCGACGATTTCAGCGAGATGGGTCAGGAAGGCGATGACGTCGTGTTTGGTCTCCCGCTCGATCTCGTCGATCCGCGCGACGTCGAAGGTTGCGTCCTTGCCCTTGGCCCAGATCGTCTTCGCAGCCTCCTTGGGAATGACGCCGAGTTCCGCTAGCGCATCAGCCGCATGCGCCTCGATCTCGAACCAGATCTTGAAGCGGGTCTGCGGCTCCCAGATCGCGGCCATCTCCGGGCGGGTGTAGCGGGGGATCATGGAAAACTCCGAGGTGCGGGCAGGGGCGGCAAACGAGCTCCCAGCCGGTTGTTTTTACACCGCGCTTTAGCAAATCGATCCCGTAGAGGCCACCGATTCGAGCCTTCCGCATGAGGAAAATGGGCCTCTCGGCGCGCGAACGGGTTGATCTGATCCACGACGTCCTGTCATTCCCCGCCACCGGGTCTCGCCTTCGGCGAGCCCGATGACAGGCTCCGTCGGGGAATCCAGTACGCTGCGGCCTCTCGGCTCAAGCACTGGCGTCTGTGGAATACTGGATCGCCCGGTCAAGCCGGGCGATGACGACAGCCATCCATGCCCCCACATCGCGCGATGGATTGCTTGCTCTAAAGGCTGGTCAACCCGCACTCGACGGCGAGGCGGACGAGCTGCGCATCGGTCCGCATGCCGGTCTTGGTCTTGATCAGGTAATGATAGTTCTGAACCGTCTTCATGCTGAGATTGAGGTTTGCGGCGATCTGCTCCGTGGTCGAGCCGGCAGCCAATTGTCGCAGGATCTCGATCTCCCGCTCCCCCAATTGGTCAAGGACTGATCCTGACGGAGTCAGGCTTTCCATCGCCAGGGCATGGGCGACATCATCGCTCATCGCATGTTCGCCACGCGCTACCGAACGGATCGCCGCGATCAGCACGGTCGGTTCATTGCTCTTGGTGACATAACCGCTTGCCCCGGCGCCAAAGGCGGCTTTCACCAGCGCCGCCTCGCTGTGCATGCTGAACACGAGAATGCGTGCGGCGACGCTGCGCTGCCGGATGTTCCTGATAGCTTCGAGCCCGCTGGCACCCGGCATCGAGATGTCCATCACCACGACATCAGGGGCGTGGGTCTTGAATGCGCGGTAGGCGTCGGCTGCGTTGTCGGCCTCAGCGACCACCCGGAAGTCGCCTTGATGCTCCAGGACGCGCCGATAGCCTTGCCGGACCACGGGATGGTCGTCGACAAGCAGGATCGAAATGCCATGGGTCTTCGGCGCCGGCATCAGGCGGCGAGTGGGATCGTGGCGGCGACGCTCAGGCCGCGCCTTGCACGCGCGATCGACAGCGAGCCGCCGAGAGCGGTTACTCGCTCGCGTATTCCGGTCAGGCCGAAGCCGACGGACTGCGCCACCTTGGCGGCATCGCCGCCGCCGTCGTCCTCGACGCGAACCAGCAGCGCATTTTCCACACCCGTCCGCCGCTCGATCCGAAGCACGATCTCGCGCGCCGCACTGTGGCGCAACGAGTTGGTCAGGCATTCCTGAGCCACACGATAGGCGGTCGCGGCGACCGCGCCTCGCACGTCGGCGAAATCGCCTTTGAGGTCGAGCTGGATCATCGGCTGCGTCGCGTTCTGCGATCGCCAGCTATCAACGAGGTTGATGAGGCTCGCCTCCAGCCCGAGTTCCTCGGCGGGCGGGTGGCGCAGGCGGTTCAGCGTGCCGCGCAGGCAAGCCATGATGTGCAGCGTGGCCTGCGAGATCATCCGCGCATCCTGCGCGACGTCGCCTCGGTCCTGCTCCTGCGCGCTGGCCGCTTCGATCGTGTTGGCGAAGGCCAGGATCGCCGCGAGATTTTGTCCGAACTCATCGTGCAGTTCGCGCGCAAGCACGCGCCGCTCGTCGCTGCGGATTTCAAGCAGCCGGCGGGTCAGGACGGCCCGTTCTTCCGTGGCCTGCGCGAGGCGATCTCCGAGGTCGCTGACGGCCTGCCCAATCATGGCAAGTTCCATCGAGCGGAAGCGCGGAAGCGATGTTCGATATTGACCGTTCGCCATGCGCTGCAGTGCGGTAACGATCAACTGCGCCGGAGCCAGTGCATGCGCAATCGCGAGCGAGGCAAGCAGGGCGATGGCCACCGCCATCAGCAGCGCGACGTGGACGTTGTCGAGGATGTGCTGCCAGGCGAGCGATATCGCGGCGTCAGGATCGGCAATGGCCGTGACCGTGCCTGCAGTGGTCGAGCGCGCACTTATCGGCCGGGCGACCGCGGCGTGGTCGCCAAGGAATGTCTCCACGGCGGCTGCGAACCAGTGCGGTGGAGATGCGCCGATCCCTTTGCTCTGGCCGCAAAGCGGATTCTCGAACTCGCCCTTCGGTTCAAACTGGACGCAGACGCCCGGCGAAATCAGGCTCATCGTCTGAGTGGTGCGCCATTCCGGTACCGGCAAAAGGTGTTCGCGTGTCCTGTTGCCGCGCAACAGCAATTCGCGCCAGTAGAGCGCTTCCAGCGCTTGCGAGACCCGTTCGGCGGATGCGGCCGTGGCGCGGTCGACACTGTGATAGGCGTCGATCGTCGCCCAAACGGTCGCGCCTCCCAGACACAAGATGACGATGACGAGCAGACGGGCGACGAGCTGGAGCACGAGGCGCATGCGATCACTCCGCGGCTTCTAGAGCGTTTTCGAGCGAAGTGGACACCGATTCGCGTGAAGAAAACGCGTCGAAACAACAATCTGGAGCGTAACAGCACCGCTATTCGGCGCCAATTGCAAGATGGCGGGTGAGGAGAAGCTCGGGAAATTTTCCCAGCGAACCGCAGGCATATGTCTTTGGACGCAAGCTGCCGCCTCGGATTAACAAAGCCGGGGACCGTTTGCGGGCCGTCGCTCTTGGCCGCCCTCAGGGAGCAAAGCTGCATGAGTGCCACGGTTGGCGCCGAGACCACCTTGCCCGGCAAGGATACTTCGGAGCGAAGTGTCCTGTTGCTATGGATGATCTTCACGGGGCTTTCGATCTTCGCCGCCGTGCTGCTGTGGCGATACGGGTTGCTGCATCTCATGGTCACCTCGGATCGCACCTACATTTCGAGCCTGATCGCCGTTCTCTACGTCATCACCTGCCTCCATTGTTTCTGGCGGACGCGAGCGATCGCGCGCGAAGGCGAGGCGGCCAGACGCTGCCGCGCGATCCTGTCCACTCCCGGCGCCGCGAGGAGGCTCGACGAGAATGCGCGCGCTCTGCCTGGAGGGCTCGTCAGCGACCACATCCGCAACCTGGTGAAGAAGGCCGCGGCGCAGACCACCGGCCGCATCGATCAGACGCTGCTGCTCAGGTCGCTGGCGGACCGGCTGCGCGGCTCCAACGCCTTCGGCGCCTTCGTTTCCGATACGCTGATGAAGCTCGGGCTGCTCGGGACCATCATCGGCTTCATCATCATGCTGGCGCCGATCGCAACTCTCGATGCCGCCGACAAGGTCGCGATGCGATCGTCGATGGGGCTGATGAGCGACGGCATGGCGGTAGCCATGTACACGACGCTGGCCGGCCTGATCGGATCGATCCTCGTCAGGATTCAATACTACATGCTCGATGCCGCGACCCAGCGGGTGTTTTCTGATGCCGTCATGTTGACCGAGACGCACGTCACCCCGGCCTTGGAACACCATCATGATGGATGAGTTCGGCCTCTATCCGCGGGAGGAAAATTTCGATCCGCTCGGCGTGATGCTGTTCAAGGCGCTGCAGGTCGTCGCCTTCCTGTTCTTCCTCGCGTTGCTTGCGGTCTCGCCGGAGTCGAAGGAGGGCAAGATCGACTCCAAGGCTGAATTCATCATCACGATGGACTGGCCGGACAATCACCCTGATGATTTCGATCTGTTCGTGCAGGATCCCGCCGGCAATATCGCCTGGTATCGTCGCCGCGAAGCCGGCTTCCTCACGCTCGACCGCGACGATCGTGGCGGCGCCAACGATTTCATCATCGTCAACGGCAAGAAGATTCCGTCGCCAATCCGCGAGGAGATCGTCACCGTGCGCGGCATCATCCCCGGCGAATACACCGTCAATATTTCGCATTTCCAGGCGACGACCGGGCAGCCAGTTCCGGTCAGCGTGAAGGTGCAGAAGCTCAATCCGACCGCCCAGGTGATCTTCGACAACAAGTTGACGCTCGATCACACCGGCGATGAGAAAACCGCGCTGCGTTTCTGGGTCGATGCCGAAGGCAAGGTGGTCGACGTCCAGCAGCGGCAGAAATCATTGATGGAGACGTTCCGCAACGTGCGCGCAAACGGCGCGGATCTCGATCCGAAGACAGGCGTCAGGATGTCTCGCCCGTGAACAATCTCCAGTCGGTCATCCTCTCGCTCTCGATCAGCTATGCGCTGATCGGCGCGCTATTGCTCGTCATCCTGGTCTATGCACGCTTGCCCTGGTCGGCCAAGGCGATTGCGGTCGTCGTGACCAGCGCATTCTATATTGCGAGCTTTATGGGCGTGCGCGGCCTGCTGGGCTGGGCCAGCGTCGACAGGTTGCCGGCCTCGTTCAAGCTGTTGCAAGCACGCATCGTGGAGCCGCACTCGCTGGAGGGCGACCCCGGCTCGATCTATCTTTGGGTCGAGACCCTCGACGAAGACAACCGGCCGAGCGCCATCCCCAGAGCCTACCGCATCCCCTACAGCGACTCGCTGGCGCAGAAGACCGACAAGGCCATCACCGAGATTGCCGCCGGCCGTCCCCAGGGCGGGCGGGCCGCGGATTTTGGCACCGGCGAGGGCGGCCTGATCGCGGCGGCCAGGGAATACATCACCCCGAGCGCCGTGATCGAGACGTCGGGTGGCGATCCCTCGACCGGCGGGGCGCTGATGGCTGCCCCAGACCCCGGCGACGGTGTGTCATTTACCCCGCTGCTGCCGCCGCGAATGCCGCCGAAGGACGAGCAATAGGTTCCTAGATACCGATAGAGCTGTCTCACGGAAACGGACCGCCGGACGGAGGGCTCGGCCGCTGCGTTCCGCACCTGACAAACGTCAATCACGGGTTATTGAGTAACAGATATTGTAATCTGTCAGTCAGACATGCTATATCCACCTCCGGACGCCGGATGGGGCGCCCCGTGGCTCGCGGCCGCGAAAGGCTTGATCCGGTAGAGTACGAGTACCGGTTTCAGGCCAAAGCGCCGGCCACGGACTTGCCGGAGACTACGATGATGACGATCGAGATTTTGCATTTGACTGAACAGATCCAGCGCTGGCTCAATCAGCAGGTGGCTCGCCACTTGGCGGCCCAAGCGGAGAAATTGGCCCGCTAACTGGAATAGGATTGCCTTAACGACCGGCCAGGCCGTTTTGCGATGCGCCTGACCGCCGGAGTGGAAATGCCCAATAGCTGGGGATAGGGTGGAGCCATGAACGAAGCAGTCGTCTTGACCCCTGAACGTATCCTGGAGGTCACCGAGGACGTCCTGCGTCGCTACGGGCTCGCCAAGGCGACCGTGGTGGACGTTGCCCGTGCGCTCGATGTGAGCCACGGCAGTGTCTACCGGCACTTCCCAAGCAAGGCTTCGCTCCGTGAAGCGGTGGCAAAACGCTGGCTCGACCGGGCCAAGGCCCCGCTGCAGGAGATCGCAGTGAGTACCGGCCCTGCGCAGGCCCGGCTCGACCGGTGGCTGCGCACGCTGTTCGCAACCAAACAAGCCAGGTTTGCCGACGATCCGGAGATGTTCCGCACCTATCTGACGCTGGCGCGCGAGGCTTGTGTTGTGGTCAAGGGCCACAAGGAATGCCTGACCGATCAGATCGCGCATATCCTGTCCGATGGCGTCGAGCAGGGCGTGTTCGAGGTCAAGGATCCCAAGGCAACGGCCCGCGCGATTTTCGAGGCGACGAGAAGCCTTCATCACCCGGCCCATGCCGACGAATGGGGTGATCCGGACCTGCAGGAGCGCACCGACGCGTTGCTGGCACTGCTGTTCCGCGGGCTCGAAGCCTGTCCTAAGCGCTAACACGTAGTTTCGCGACCGATTCTCCCGGTCCATTTGCGGGCGACTTTCGCTCGTGTTTGATATCCATCAAGACAGATGTGGTTGGGCCCGCCAGGATTGGCTGGGGAGGATGATGTGCGGCTCGCGCTGTTTGCGGATATCCACGGCAATCGGCAGGCGTTTGGTGCCTGCCTTGAGGCTGCGCGTGCGCAAGGCGCGGAGAAGTTCATCCTTCTCGGCGATTTCGTCGGCTATGGCGCCGACCCCGAATGGACCGTGGACACCGTTATGGGGCTGGTCGAGGACGGCGCGATCGCCGTTCGCGGCAACCATGACAGCGCCATCGGCATCGACAAAGACGCGATGAACGCCGAAGCCCAGGCGGTGATCGAGTGGACCCGCGGCAAGCTCAGCGCGGCGCAGCGGCGCTTCCTCGCCGAACTGCCCCTGGAGCAGCAGGAGGACGACCGCCTCTACGTCCATTCCGAGGCGTCGAACCCGACCAGATGGCGCTACGTGCGCGACGCGTCGGACGCTGCGCGCAGCATGATGGCTGCAGATGCTCCAATCACCTTTTGCGGCCATATCCATCGTCCCGCGCTCTATTCGATGTCGGCGACGGCGAAGATGACGAGCTTTGTGCCGACGACGGGTGTAGCCGTGCAGCTTTTGGTGGGCCGGCGCTGGCTTGCGGTGCTCGGCTCCGTCGGCCAGCCCCGCGACGGCATTCCCGCAGCCGCCTTCTCCATGTTCGACACCGAGAGGCGAGAGATCACTTATTGTCGTGCCCCCTATGATATCGAGGCGGCGGCAGCCCGGATCCGCGACAATGGCCTGCCGGGCTGGCTGGCCGATCGCCTGTTTGTCGGCCGATAGCAGATGGCGACAATTTTCATGCAGCCGGGCACCGTCATCGATGGCTTCACCATTGGCGAGTGCGTGCATCGCGGCGGCATGGCGACGCTGTGGAGCGTCACCCATCCGGGCATCGACGTGCCGCTGCTGATGAAGGTCCCGCGGGTCTCGGAAGGTGAGGATCCCGCCGCCATCGTCAGCTTCGAGATGGAGCAGATGATCCTGCCGCGATTGTCCGGGCCGCATGTGCCGGCCTGCTTCGGCACCGGCGATTTCGCGCGCCAGGCCTATGTCGTGATCGAACGCATCCCGGGCCAGACGCTGTACAAGCGGCTGGACGATCTGCCGATCGCTTACGAGGAGGCGAGGGGGCTCGGGATCAAGATCGCCGCTGCGCTGTCGGCGCTGCATCGGCAGAACGTCATCCATCACGACATCAAGCCGAGCAGCATCATGTTCCGCGAGAGCGGAGAGACGGTGCTGATCGATTTCGGCCTGTCGCATCACGAACATCTGCCCGATCTGCTGCAGGAAGAATTTCGCCTGCCTTACGGCACCGCGCCGTATATGGCGCCGGAGCGCCTGCTCGGGGTGCGCGACGATCCGCGCAGCGATCTGTTTTCGCTCGGCGTGCTCCTGTATTTCTTCACCACCGGGGTGCGGCCGTTCGGCGAGAGCGAAACGCTGCGCGGCATGCGTCGGCGGCTGTGGCGCGATCCCTATCCGCCGCGCA
Organism: Bradyrhizobium sp. Arg237L; assembly: GCF_029990105.1. Taxonomy (NCBI): domain Bacteria; kingdom Pseudomonadati; phylum Pseudomonadota; class Alphaproteobacteria; order Hyphomicrobiales; family Nitrobacteraceae; genus Bradyrhizobium; species Bradyrhizobium sp. Arg237L. The sequence continues at coordinate 30,342 of NZ_JAQMIL010000092.1, forward strand.
AGCTCAGGGGCGACTATCCGCCCTGGCTGCAGGAGATCGTCCTGCGATGCCTGGAGATCGAGCCCGCCTGGCGCTATCCGACCGCCTCGCAGGTCGCCTTCGATCTCGGCAACCCCGACCAGGTCAAGCTGACGGCGCGCGCGGAGCGGCGCGACCGCGATCCGTTCGCGACGGTGATGCGCCGTCGCTTCAACCGCGGGGCGTGGCAGCCGCAGCCGAAGTCCGACGTCGCCGTGCAACTGGCGTCGAGCCCGATCCTGGTGGTTGCGATCGATACCATGGAGACATCGGGCCCGCTGAACGAGGCCTTGCGTGTCACCGCGCAGCGGATTCTCGCGACCCTGCCGCAGGCCCGGCTCGCATGCGTCAACGTGCTCAAGCTCGGCCTCGTCACCATCGACCGGACACTGGATGAGAAGGGCAACAACAAGCATGTCGACCGCCTGGTCGCGCTGCGGCACTGGGCGTCGTCGCTGAAGCTCGACGAGAACCGGCTGTCGGTGCATGTGCTGGAGGCGATCGATCCCGCGGCGGCGATCCTGGAATTCGCGGAGGCCAATCAGGTCGATCACATCGTGATCGGCGCGCGACAGGACTCCATGCTGCGGACGCTGCTCGGCAGCGTCTCGGCGAAAGTGGCGTCGGAGGCGCCGTGCACGGTCACCGTGGTGCGCCCGCCACGGGAAAGCTAGATCGCTTCGCCGCGCGCTAGCGCCGCCGCGTTGCGGATCGCGGAGATGTTGGCCTTGTACGCCTCCATCGTGCCGCCCTTGAACACGGCCGAGCCTGCGACAAACGCATTGGCGCCGGCGGCTGCCAGTTCCCCTGATACATCGGGCGCGACGCCGCCGTCGACCTCGATGTCGATCGGCCGGCCGGCGGTCATCGCCCTGACGTCGCTGACCTTGCCGAGCGACGAACGGATGAACGCCTGGCCGCCAAATCCCGGATTGACCGACATCACCAGCACAAGGTCGATCAGGTCGAGCACATGCTCGATCGCGCTCACGGGCGTCGCCGGATTGATCGAGACGCCCGCCTTCTTGCCGAGCCCGCGGATTGCCTGCAGCGAACGATGCAGATGCGGGCCGGCCTCCGCATGCACCGTGATGTGGTCGCAGCCGGCCTTCGCGAACGCCTCGAGATAGGGATCGCAGGGCGAGATCATCAAATGCGCATCGAAGATCTTCTTGGTGTGCGGGCGCATCGCCTTGATGACGTCGGGGCCATAGGAAATGTTCGGCACGAAATGCCCGTCCATGACGTCGAGATGAATCCAGTCGGCGCCGGCCTGGTCGACGGCGCGGACTTCCTCGCCGAGTTTCGAGAAATCCGAGGCCAGGATCGACGGCGCGATCACCAGCGGACGTGGCGTGAAGGGCTGGGACATGGACGCTCTCCGAAGGCATCTCTGTAGCAAGCGGGATGGTTCCGCCTAACATGCATGCCGGTAGCGGGCAATGCACAGGAGGGAAGTCGCGGGCAGGAAAAAACTGCCGCAGCGGCAGCAATTGCCGGCTGCCGCGAACCCGTTTGTGTGCGGGAAATGCCGATTTTAAAGGGCTTTTCGCCATGGCACGGCGCTTGCTCGCTAGCTTTGCAGGCGTTGGGCCGCCGCTCACGCTGTATTGTCGGAGTTCCCTCTCATGCTGTTCGCCCTTGGCGCTGCGTCGTCGGCTATCGATCTCCTGAAGTCGCTGACGTCGTCGAAGACGTCGCAGGCAAAGTCCACCGGCCTGACCCAGGACGCCGGCAACATCTTCGATATTTCCGGCGCGACGACGGCGCCGACCGGCGCGGCCCCGAGTTCCGGATCGGCCGGCAGCAGCTCTGCGCCGATCGCCCCGGAGACGATGAGCGCGCTGCTCGATGCGCAGAGCCAGGCGTCGACCGGCACGGCTGCCTCGACCAAGAGTCGCTCGGATGCGCTGAAGGATTTGTTCGGGCAGATCGATGGCGACGGCAACGGCAAGATCACGAAATCCGAATTCGAGGATGCGCTCGGCGCCGGCGGGACCAATCTGGCGAAGGCCGATGACGTGTTCTCCAAGCTGGACAAGGATGGTAACGGCAGCGTCACGCTCGACGAGATGTCCTCGGCTTTGAAAGGCGGCTCCGGTCGTGGCTCCCACGTTCGTCATCACGGTGGCGGGGGTGGCGGCAGTGCCGATGCGCTGATGCAGGCGCTCGACGGCACCAGCGCTTCGGTTACCAACAGCGATGGATCGGTCACGACAACGACCACCTATGCCGACGGATCGAAGGTGACGGCGACCTCGGCTGCGAGCTCGTCGGCCGCGCGGGCTGCCACCTCGTCCTACAATTCCATCGACCAGTTGGTGCAGCGGCAGGCCGTCGACCAACTGGAGCAGCGGCAGGCCAGCCCTATCTCGGCGCAGGCCTGGGCCTCGCTCTCGGTCAGCGCGTAAGCTCCCGGTTTGCATCACAGGTCTAGCCGAACCGGTCCTGCCAGCTCGGCAACGCATCGGGGAAGGGCAGTGCAGTCGCCGCATAGACGCCACGCGCGATCGCGCGGGCCACGGCGTTGGCGGCGTGCATGCCGAGTTCGGTGAGGCCGAACAAAGGATCGATCGGCTTCTCGCCGGTCGCCGCGGCAAACACCACGTCGCCGTCAAGCGGCGCATGCACCGGATAGATCGCCCGCGCCATGCCGGTCTGCGCGATCATCGCCAGCCGCTTGGCCTGTGACTTCGTCAGCGTGGCGTCGGTCACGACGACGACCAGCGTGGTGTTCTCGCCGGATGTCGCCGCCGGCCCGCCCTTCAGCCGCGCCTTCAACATATCAGGCGTGAATGCGGCCGGCAGACCACGCCCGCCGAATTCCCCGTCGACCTCGAAGGGGGCGGCCCAGAACCACGGGCCGTCGCCGACCGTGACGGCGCCGACCGCATTGACGACGGCCAGTGCGGCAACCGTCACGCCGTCATCGGTTCGCGCCGACGCCGATCCCAGTCCGCCCTTCAGGTTGGACGTGGTCGCGCCCATGCCGGCGCCGACGCTGCCGAGCCGGAAATCGCTGCCGGCCGCAGCCGCCGCGGCATAGGCGAGATCGCGATAGGGCGGGAACCGTCCCCACGCCTTGTTGCCGCCGTTCAAGAGATCGAAGCAGATCGCACCGGGCACGATCGGGATCACGGCCTCGCGAATCCGCAAACCCCGGCCTTGCTCGACAAGCCAGGCCTGCACGCCGCCGGCAGCATCGAGGCCGAGGGCGGAGCCGCCGGACAGCGCGATCGCGTCCACCGCATCGACGGTATTGTGCGGCTGCAGCAGTGCGTCGTCGCGCGTGCCGGGGCCGCCGCCGCGCACGTCGATCGACGCCACGGCAGGCTTGTCAAAGATGATCGCGGTGACGCCGGAGGCGATCGAGGCGTCGTCGGCATGGCCGACGCGGACGCCTGCGATATCGGTGAGGAGATTTTTCAAAGCGCACGTCCTCTTCTCATCCTATTGACTGATATAGCGGCCAAGCATGACGCATCAACTGCCAAGCGCGAGCCGGATCATCTTGGCAAGCTCCGACTTGCGGTAGGGTTTCGCCAGCAGCAGCACGCCGGAATCGAGCCGTCCGTGATGGACGATCGCGTTCTCTGTGTAGCCCGACGTGTACAGCGTCTTGAGCCCAGGCCGCCGCTTCAGCGCCTCGTCGACGAGCTGACGTCCGTTCATGGCGCCGGGCATGATGACGTCGGTGAAGAGGAGGTCGATCGGCGCGCCGGTATCGATGATGTTGAGCGCCTCGGCGGCATTGGCCGCCTCGAGCGTCGCGTAGCCGAGGCTTGTGATCTGGGTCACGACGTATTTGCGCACCAGCGCGTCGTCCTCGACCACCAGGATGACTTCATTTCCGCCTTGGACATTGGCGGACTGCTGCGCTTCCACGACGGTCTGGGCGAGGCCGGTCGCGCGCGGCAGATACATCTTGACCGAGGTGCCGTGGCGTTCCTCGCTGTAGATCTTGATGTGGCCGCCCGACTGCTTGACGAAGCCGAACACCATTGAAAGGCCGAGCCCGGTGCCCTTGCCGACTTCCTTGGTGGTGAAGAAGGGATCGAACACTTTTTCCAGCAGATGGGTGGGAATGCCGGTGCCGCTGTCGCTGACGGCGACCATGACGTAATGGCCGACTGTGACCTCGCTGTGCATGCTGGCATAGCCCTCGTCGAGATAGACGTTGCGGCTTTCGAGCGCCAGCTTGCCGCCGCGGGGCATGGCATCGCGCGCATTCAGCGCGAGATTGAGGATTGCCGCGGTGAGCTGGTTCGGATCGACCATTGCCGTCCAGGCGTCCTCGGCCAGCATCGGCGTGACCTCGATATGCTCGCCGAGCGTCGGACGCAGCAGCTTCGCCGCCTCCAGGATCAGCGCATTGATATCGACATCGACTGGCTGCAGCGGCTGCTTGCGGGCGAAGGCGAGCAGGTGCTTGGTCAGGTTGGCGCCGCGCTCGGCGGCTTCGTCGATCAACCGGGCGATGGCGACGAGGTCGGGCCGGTCGGAGACCGCTTCTTCCAGGATGCCGATGGTGCCGGTGATGACGGTCAGGATGTTGTTGAAGTCATGGGCGACGCCGCCGGTGAGCTGGCCGACCGCGTCCATCTTCTGCACCTGCCGGATCTGTGCTTCGGCGGCCTGCTTCTCGGTGAGATCACGGCCGATGAAGAAATAGCGCTTGACCGGCTCCGAATAGGTTGCGGACCAGTTGAGCGACACCACTTCGCCGTCCTTGCGGATCAGGCGCGTCTCGAAACTGCGCTTGCTCTGGCCGCGCCGGCCGGCGCGCATCTCGTTGCGGGTATTTTCGAGATCGTCCGGATGAACAAACTCGACCGCGGAACGTCCGACCATCTCGGCAGGATCGTAGCCCACAATGGTCTTGGCGCTCGGACTGACCTGGACGAAATTGCCCTGCTTGTCGGTCACCGACAGGAAATCCTGCGAGGTCTCGAAGATGCGCTGCCGCTCTTCGATCTCCTGGTTGAGCGCCTTCTGCGTCCGCCTGCGTTCGGTGATGTCGTGCGCGATCTTGGACGCGCCGACGATCTCGCCCGTCGCAGACAGCAGTGGTGAGACACTGAGCGAGACGTCGATCGGCTTGCCGCTCTTGTGCAGCCGCTGCGTCTCATAGTGCGCGAGCTTTTCGCCGCTCCCGATCCGCGTGAGGATGTCGTCGATTTCGCCGCGACGGTCGGGCGGCACGATGATGTCGATATGCTGGCCGACCGCCGTGGCTGCCGGATAGCCGAACAGGCGCTCCGCAGCCGGATTCCAGGCGGTGATGGTGCCGTCGAGCGATTTGGTGATGATGGCGTCGTTGGAGGATTGCACGACCGCGCTGAACAGCCGCTCGCGTTCGGCATGGTGGTCGCGTTCGGTGGCGACCTGGCGGCGGACCACACCCAAAAGCCGCGACATCTGCGCCTGCAGCGCGACATTATCGATCAACAACACTGCGAGCACGAAACTGGCGGCGCACAATCCGTAGATACGCCCGGCATAGAAACCGAGATCGAATCTCGCCACGTTGAGCATGGCCGACAGCGCGATGTCGAACAGCCAGGCGCACAGCACGACCATGAGCCAGATGTCGATGACGGAATGCGGTTTCCGGAACCACAGCGCGCCAATCGCGGCGGCACAGAGGAACAGCACCGTCGAGACCACGCCGATCATGACCGGCGTGTAGTGTCCGCCGCTCAAGAGGACGGGGAGGCGGTCGTGCTGGGCGGTGACGATCCAGGCGAACAGTGCCATCGCGACGACAACCGCCGCGACGCTGCCCATGATCGCCGACATCGTCGAGCCGCGGATCCGGGCGCCGTCGTCTCCCTTCGAAAGCGCGTAGCCGAGCACCATCAGCGGGAAGAAGCCGTGCCAGACAATGAAGAGCCAGACCGTGGTCTGTGAACCGGCGCCGAACAAGCCCGCCGGGGCAAACAGGCCCGGAAAAGTCAGCGCGTGGGTGACCGCAGCCGCGGCGGTGAAAAGATACCCGCTCGCGAGCAGCAGCATTGCCCGCCAGCGCAGGATGGCGAACTGCGAAAACAGCAACACCGCCGTGATGAGATCGTTGATCGCCAGCGCGGACTGGTAGCTCGCCACGAAGGCCGGCACCGGCGTCAGCGGCATCCCGGCGAATGGTATCGCAATAGCGAACAGCACGGCCGAGACGACGACCACCGCCAGCGCCACGTTGCGGTCGCCGCGCGAGGCCGGCATGGTTGAAAGGAAGAAGCTGCGGTCGTTACCCTTGAGCACTGATGGTCTCCTGGAAGGCGGTATCGAACGCAAGACAGGGGATCACGTCAAACCCGCGCGCGGGCTGTCCACACAAAGTGGAACATCCGGCCGCTCCATCCGTACCGGTGGGAAGGGAGGCTGTCTCCGCTGGCCTGGGGAGGGCAGAAATCAAAGTCCGATAAACCCGCTATGCGTCGCTTTGGTGCGACAAAAACCAATCGCTCGAAATCGATCCAAGGTTATCTGCTACCGGCAGGGAATTGAACCGGGCGCCCGTATCCAATTCAGGTAACCACCTCTTTACTGACAGGATAGATAATTCGCCTGATCACCTACTGCATAGCGTTTTCCACGATTAGGCTTCCCGCAGCCGGTCCCGGGGGTTTTCATGGCCCGAGTTCTCGTTGTCGACGACCAATCCGACGTGCGCGCGATGATCGCGATTGTGCTGCGCGTCAATCGTTTCGAGATTGTCGAGGCGGCATCCGCCGCGGAGGGAATCAAGGCGTTCGAAACGGCCAAATTCGATCTTGCGATCATCGACATCTTCCTGCAGGGCAAGAACGGTCTCGACCTCATGTCGATGATGCGTGACCGCCAGCCGGATTTTCCCATCGTCGCGATCTCCGGCATGACGGCGCTGGATTTCGTCGCTGAAGCGCCGGACCTGTCGAACGTGGTCTGCTTGCAGAAGCCGTTCCGTCCGAACGACCTGATGCGCGCCATCGAGAACGCGCGGCAGGCGGTTGCTGCCGTTGCGGTGCGCGCGGCGGTTTGATCGGGCGACCTCGCTCTATCGTCATTTCCTCGCCGCTGTTACGTCTCGCACCGGTGTCGTGCCTGCTTTCGCGGGGACGACGGAGAGAGCAGTCGTAGGGTGGGCAAAGGCGCACTTGCGCCGTGCCCACCATCCAGTGCTGTGCTCGCGATGGTGGGCACGCTTCCGCCTTCGCTCGTTGAGCTACGGCGGACAAGTCGCTTTGCCCA
>NZ_JAQMIL010000093.1:0-35695 GCF_029990105.1 Bradyrhizobium sp. Arg237L
GCACGGGACCCATGGGTGCAACCGGCACCCGGCTTTCCCTGCGCCCTCTATTCGATGAGGGTGGAAAGTGACGCAAAACTCGGACGTATCACGTCGCGAGAACGCAGACTCACACCCCTCGGCTGTTTGAAAATTAAATCATAATTCGCGACGACGCCTAGGGTGGGCAAAGCGCAGCGTGCCCACCTTTTCTTGCACCAACCGTGGATGGTGGGCACGCTGCGCTTTGCCCACCCTACAGCTTCGCGGACTCAGGATGAGGGTCAGTCAACTATGCCGTCGCTAGCCGCCCTGATCAAACGCCTTGCGCAAGGCGACGTAGCCCTGCTGCTGCTGGGTCCAGTTGCGGCCGCCGGTGATGGCGCCGTCGACGACGAGGTCGTGGCCGTTGATGAAGGAGGATTCGTCGCTGGCGAGGAACACGGCGGCATGCGCGATGTCGTCGGGCAGGCCGGCGCGCGGGATCGGCTGGGCGCTCTTGTAGACCTCGCGCATGACAGCCGGCGTCTTCTCCGCGGCGTCGGTCGACAATCCCAGCGCCTTGCCGAAGATGCCGGTTGCGATCGCGCCGGGCGAGATCGAATTGACGCGAATGCCGGACTCGCCGAGCTCCATCGCCACGCATTTGGTCAGATGGATCACCGCGGCCTTTGCCGCGCCATAGACCACCGAGGACGAGAAGCCGGCAAGCCGCCCGGCGATGCTGCCATTGTTGATGATGCTGCCGGAGCCCTGCTTCTTCATGTGCGGCGCGACATGCTTCATGCCGAGCATGACGCTGCGCACCAGCGTTGCCATCGCGGCATCGAAACGGTCGACCTCCAATCCCTCGATGCCGCCGGTCTGCGCCGGACCGCCGGCATTGTTGAAGAGGCAGTCGACCTTACCGAATTTTTCCAGCGTCAGCGCGATCAGCGCCTTCATCTGCTCTTCCACGGTGACGTCGGTCTGGCGGAAGATGCAGTTGGCGCCAAGCGCCTTGGCCAAGGCTTCGCCTTCGGCGATGCGGCGCCCGGCGATGACAACCTTCGCACCCTCGGCGACGAAAACCTCCGCCGTGCGCAGGCCGATGCCGCTCGTGGCGCCCGTGATCACCGCGACCTTGCCGTCTAACCGTCCCATGTCATTACCTCTTAAGCTGTCAGTCGAATTCGATGGAGTGGGATATTCCTGCCACAGGCGGAACAAGGCAAGCGGACTGTTCGGTGAACAACGCAGCCGGCTGTGGCCCGCGGCCCTCTGCCGGCCACAAATCGCGGCTTACCCGTCGGTTCGGCCTTATTTTGGATTCGCTGATCACCTGAAGTGACAAAGCCATGAAGAGATTGATCGACGAGTTCAGGTGCGGCTGGCGCGGGGACGCCCCGCCGTCGCTCGCGCTCGGCCTCGGCTTTGCGATCATCTGCTTGGCGCTGGCGACGGCGGTCCGCTGGGGTCTGTCCCAGCTTCGCCCGGACGTGTTCTTCACGCCATACTTTCCGGCGGTGTTCTTCGCCGGTGCCTTCGGGGGCTTTCGCATCGGAGTTCTGACCGCATTTGTAAGCGGCGTGCTCGGCCTCGCCCTCAATTTCGGCAGCACGGTCACCGATCCGACGCGGATCGCGTTGCTTTTGATGTTCTGGGCGGTCTGCGGCCTCACGATCTGGGGCGTCGAGCACTACCGCTCGATCGTCGCCGAGCAGCAGCGGATCGCCAAACGCCTGATTGGCGAGCAGGACTACCGCAAGCTCGTGGTCGACGAATTGCAGCACCGGCTGAAGAACAAGTCCTCAACCATTCATGCGGTGCTGCACCAGGCGCTGCAGGACCAGCCGCAGATCTGGAGTCGCATCGATCACCGCATCCGCGCGCTGTCGGCGACCGACGACCTGATCGCAAAGGTCGACGGCAACGGATGCGATATCCAGGACCTCCTGATCTCCGAACTTGGTCCCTACGGCCATGTCCGGTTCAACCTGAACGGCGATCGTCTGTTTCTGCCGGCCAAGCTGGCGGTGAGCCTGGCGTTGATCTTTCATGAGCTCGCCACCAACGCCGGCAAGTATGGCGCGTTTTCCTCCGCGCGCGGCTTCCTGCAGGTATCATGGTCGGTGTCCGACGATCGCCTCACCATCACCTGGGACGAGACCGAGGGGCCGGTCGTGGAGAAGATCGGCGAGCCGGGTTTCGGCACCAGGCTTTTGAAATCGGCACTGAGACCATTCGACGGCAAGACCGACGTCAGCTATCTCAAGACCGGTATTCACTGTACCATGCAGTGCCGTATTCCCACGGCTTGATCGCGCTTTTTCGCGCTTCGCTCCGAAGCGAAGGCGAAACGAAAGACAGCCGCAAGCACTCGATGATCGGGTTGACGCTCTGTTAATGACGATTGAGGTGGCGCCTGTTGAAATCTCCTATCGACACAGATGTCGCGGTTTTTCTCAGTTCCACTTAACCAAAACTACAAGGGACTTTGCCAAGTTCGCGCGCATGCACAGTCCCATAAAGCACGACTTTCAGATGGCCACGGCGGTGGCCACGAATGAGAGCGAACTCCATTCCGAATTGCGGATTCTGCGTGATGTCGTCAGGTTGTTGCCTGCGGGCGTCACGGTCCAGGACGAGCAGGGCGACTTCCTGGTCGTCAACGATGCGGCCGCGGCGCGCTTCCAACTGGCAAGCGATGCAATGGCCTCGCAATTGGACGAGCGCCGCGAGACCTGTCTCGAATTGCTACGGAACGGCCGCTCCGCGGTGCTGGAGGAAGCGGTTGCTTCCGGCGCGGCCAAGCAGGTGTTCCTCACCGCGCATCGGCCGGTGCGGATCGCCGACCGTAATCTCTTGCTGTCGACCTCCGCCGACATCACCGAGCAGAAGGCGTTCGAGGACCAGCTATTCCGTTCCGCCTATTATGACGAGCTGACCGGGTTGCCGACGCGCCGGGTGATCGAGCACCGCGTCAACAGCCTGCTGTACCGTGATGATGCAGACAGCCATTTCGCGCTCGCCTTCCTCGACATCGATAATTTCAAGCACATCAACGACTATTACGGCCACGCCATCGGCGACGCGCTGCTGGTGGAGATGACCCGGCGGCTCAGCCTGTCCTTACGCGAAACCGACATTCTGTCGCGCATCTCCGGCGACGAATTCCTGCTGCTGCTCAATCCGATCCAGACCGAGCAGGAGGTCGCCGACTACATCGAATTCATGCTGCAGCGGCTGAAGGCGCCGTTCTTCATCGACCAGTCGGAGATCTTCGCCTCCACCTCGATCGGCGTGAGCCTTTATCCCGAGCATGGCCGAAGCTACGACGAGCTGCGCCAGAACGCCGATATCGCGATGTATCGGGTCAAGCACAGCGGCAAGGGTGCTGCGGCCTTCTTCGACGCCAGCATGGAAGTCGAGGCCATCGCGCGGATGAAGATCGAGCAGTCGCTACGCCTCGCGATCCTGGAGAAGCGCTTCTGCTGCGCCTTCCAGGCCAAGGTCGATCTCAGGACGCAGGAGGTCAGGGGCATCGAGGCGCTGGTGCGGCTGCGCGACAATGAGGGCGTGATCCAGGCGCCCGGCACTTTCGTCAACCTCGCCGTCGAGCTCGGGCTGATCGACGAACTGACCCATCTGGTGCTGGCGGAGATCGTGAGATCGATCGACCTGATCAACAACACCTTTGGTCCCGACGCTTCCATCAGCATCAATGTCGCGGCCAAGCAGGCCGCCAATCCCGAATTCATGCGCCCGTTCGCCCGCGCGCTCGAGGAGACGGGATACCCGAAGCGCTTCATGATCGAGGTGACGGAAGATGCTTTCGTCACCAAATCGCATTTCCAGGAGGAGATCCTGCCGATACTGCGCGGGATCGGCGTCGGGATCTCGATCGACGATTTCGGCATCGGCTATTCGTCGCTGTCGGCGCTCGCCGACATCACCGCCGACGAGATCAAGATCGATCGCTCCTTCATCACCGACATCCATAAGCGCCCGCGCAGCCAGGGCATCCTGCGAGCGATCGAATCCTTGAGCGAGGCGCTCGGCATGACCGTGATCGCGGAAGGCATCGAATCCTACGAGGAGCTGGCCTACCTGCAGGCTGCGACCAAGATCCGCTACGCCCAGGGCTACTACTTCTCGAGACCGATCTTCCTGGACGACCTCAAGCCGTCGATGCCGCTGACGAGCGAAGCGCGGGCTCACCTGGCGAGCCGGGCGATGGAGGAGGCACGTCCGGCTTACACCCGAACGAGCAGGTATCGGCGCTGAGGACCGGGACCCCACAACCATCGCGAGGAAATACTGCAAGACCCCAATTAAGCGTTGAGTAACCGGATTTCCTAACCGCTTGTGGCAATTTTGCGTTGTATCCCTGCCTCCCGGGAATTCGGGAATGCGCAATCCTTCAAAGCACATCCATAGGATCATCCTTCGCGCGAAGGTCTTCCGCCGCCACTTCGCCGCGACGATCCGCGGCCCGGTGCTGTGGCTGACGCTCTGCGGCGGATTGCTGGTGACCGCGATCTTTGCCGGCACCATCCTGATGGTCGGCCAATTCCGTGAGCGCGCCCTGCACAACAGCGAGCGCGAACTGGAAAACACGGTGCTGATGCTGACGCGCCATTTCGACCAGCAGTTCGAAGACTCCGCGACGATCGCTTCCGACCTGATCTCACAATTGCGGATTCCGGAGCTTGCCTCGCCGGGAGCGTTCAAGGAACGGATGTCGACCGCCGAAGTGCACCACGTGCTGAAATCGAAGGGCCTATCCTATCTCGGCGACGTCTCGCTGTTCGACACCGACGGGCAGATCATCAACTGGTCCGGACCGCTGCCGGCGCCGAAGCTCGACATATCCGAGCGCGCCTACTTCAAGAGCTTCAAATCCAATCCGACGACGGAGACCGTTCTCGCCGAAGCAGTCCGCAGCTATCGCAACGGCAAACTCAATACCGTGATCGCCCACCGCCTGACCGGGCACAACGGAATCTTTCTCGGGATCATGACACGGCGGATCGATCCCGCGAACTATGAGAAGTTCTTTGCTTCCGTCGCTCCAGGCGCGAGCGCGACCATCGGCCTATTTCACGCCGACGGCACCTTGCTCGCCCGTCATCCGCGCATCGATGAGATGATCGGACGGAATTTCGCCTCCGCCCCGCTGATGCGAGAGGTGCTGGCGAAGGGAGGCCAGCATACCCTACGCATCGAAAGCCCGGTCGATGGAATGAAGCGGCTCGGCTCGGCGGCGCGGCTGGGCCATTTCCCGGCGGTCGTGGTCGCAACCAATTCGATCGCCGCGGCACTTGCAGACTGGCGTGCGCAGACCAAATTCCTGATCGTCGCCGCAGCGCTCGCCGCCCTGGTGGTCGCAGGCGTGCTGTTCCTGATCACCCGCGAGATCAACAAGCAAAACCGCCACGCGCGGCAACGGCTGAAGGCGGAGCGGCAACGGCTCGATACCGCGCTGAACGACATGATCCAGGGGCTGGTGCAGTACGACGCCGCCGGCCGCATCGTGACCTTCAACCGTCGCTATCTCGACATGTTCCAGCTCTCGACCGACATCGTGAAGCCGGGATGCCACTTCCGCGACCTGATGCGGCACCGCCAGGCGAACGGACTTTTTGACGGCGACGTCGACGAATTCTGCACCTCCGTCATGAACAATATCGCGCAGGGCCGGGTTGATCGCAGCCTGGCAGGCAGCGCGGACGGCCGCTGGTTTTCCGCCGTCAGCACGCCACTCAAGCACGGCGGGTGGATCACCACCATCGAGGACATCACCGAGCGCTGCAGGCTGGAGCAGGAGCGCGACCGGAACTACGCGTTCCTGCGCGAGATCATCGATCACATCCCCTCGCAGATCACGGTCAAAGATGCGCACGACCGGCGCTATCTCTTGGTCAACCGTGTTGCCGAGGAGAAGTTCGGCATCTCACGCGACCTGATCGTCGGCAAGACCGCATTCGATGTCTTTCCGGCCGCCGCCGCCCGAATCATCACCTCAGACGACGAAAGGCTGCTGGGGTCCACCGACGGCTTCTACAGGGATGAACACCTCTGGAAGACCCAGGCGAAAGGCGAACGCTACATCACCTCGAAACGCATCGGCATACGCGATCAGGCCGGCACGACGCACTACATCATCAACGTCGTCGAGGACGTAACCGAACGCAAGCTCGCGAACGAAAGGATCACCTATCTTGCGCATTACGATGCGCTGACCGACCTGCCGAACCGCGTGCTGTTCCGTGCGCAGATCGCGCGCGAGCTCGAAAGGGCAATGCGCGGTGAACGGTTCGCATTGCTTTACATCGATATCGACGAGTTCAAGGCCATCAACGACTCGCTCGGCCATCATATCGGCGACGAATTGCTGAAGACGGTGGCCGCACGGATCAAGGCCTGCCTCAAACCCAGCGACCTGATCGCCCGGCTTGGCGGCGACGAGTTCGCCGTGATCCAGACCGCCGTTGATGCAACGTCCGACGTCGCGGAATTCGTGACGCGGATCCATGGCGCGATCCGACAACCTTGCGACTGCCTCGGGCATCATCTTTCCACCGACGCCAGCATTGGCATCGCGCTGGCGCCGCAGGACGGCACGGAGTTGGACCAGCTCATCAAGCACGCGGATCTGGCGATGTATGCCGCCAAAGCGGGCGGGCGCCGGACCCATCGCTTCTTCGAGCCGGCGATGGATGAAAGCGCCCAGGCCCGCCTCACCATGGAGCAGGACCTGCGGCAAGCCATGGTGGAAGGCGGTTTCGAGATCCACTACCAGCCGCTCTTGGACTCGAGAACCAATCAGGTGGCGGGCTGCGAGGCGCTGTTGCGCTGGCGTCATCCGGAGCGCGGCATGGTCTCTCCCGCCGAATTCATTCCGGTGGCAGAAGATACCGGAATGATCAACGAGCTCGGCGATTGGGTGCTGCGCACGGCCTGCACGGAAGCGGCCACCTGGCCGTCTCACATCCGGCTCGCCGTCAACGTCTCGCCGGTCCAGCTCAAATGCGAAACGCTGGCGTTGCGGATCACGGGCGCGCTCACCGCCTCCGGTCTCGCGCCCGGCCGGCTGGAGATAGAGATCACTGAGGCGGTGCTGATCAGGGACGATGAAGCCGCGCTCGCGATCCTGCACCAGCTCCGCGCCATCGGCGTGCGCATCGCGTTGGACGATTTCGGCACCGGCTATTCTTCCCTGAGCTATCTGAAACGGTTTCCGTTCGACAAGATCAAGATCGACCGGTGCTTCGTCAGCGACATCGAGGTCGACGGTTCCTCTGCCATCGTGCAGGCGGTGGTGAATATCGCCGCGTCGCGCAACATGACTACCGCGGCCGAAGGTGTCGAAACCGAACAGCAGCGAAAACTATTACGCGAACTGGGCTGCACGCAGATGCAGGGCTTCCTGTTCAGCGCACCGAAGCCGGCATCGGAGATCAGGCGATTGCTCGACATGGACCAGGCGACGGCACGGGTTCTGGCCTAGAGCCGATCGGGCAGCTATCTTGCGCGACGACGATGGCGTACAAATATGGGGGGAGGCCGGCCACGAGGCAATCTGGCCACCAGGCAATGACGAGTGAACCCATGTCTCCTCTTTCCATCCTCCTCAATGTGCTCTGGATCCTGATCGGCGGCGCGTGGATGGCGTTTGGCTGGCTTGTCGCCGCAATTATCATGGCGATCACGATCGTCGGCCTGCCCTGGGCGCGCGCGGCTTTCAACATCGCCGTCTATACCCTGCTGCCGTTCGGCTCGCGGGCGGTGCGCCGTGACGAAATCACCGGCGCGAGCGACGTCGGGACCGGCGCGTTCGGGCTGATCGGCAATCTGATCTGGTTCGTGCTCGCGGGCTGGTGGCTTGCGCTCGGTCACCTGCTCACGGCGATCATCTGGGCAGTCACCATCATCGGCCTGCCCTTCGCCTGGGCGCATCTCAAGCTTGCCGGCATCGCGCTGTGGCCGATCGGCAAGACGATCGTGCCGGCCTGAGTTACGCCATCAGGCGGCCGCGATTGTTCTCCGCGAGGATCGGACGGATCAGCCGCCCGAAGCGTTCGGCCTCTTCGTCATGCAGATAGCCGGACAGGCAGAAGGAATGGCAGCCGGCATCGATGAATTGCTGCAGCATATCGGCGCACTGGACGGGATTGCCGACCACGGCAATGCCGGCGCCAGGCCGGACCTTGGTGATGCCGGTCCACAGATGTGGCAACAGCAGATCGCCATGCTCGCGCGCAAGCTGCTGCACCCGTTGATTGGCGACTGAATTGTTGTAGAGCGTCTTCATCTCCTGCTTCTGCCGTTCGGTGGCGTGACGCACCAGATGATCAGCCGCCTCCCACGCATCCGCTTCGTTCTCGCGGCAGATCACCTGCAGCCGCATGCCGAAGCCGATCTCCTGCTCGCGGCCGTGGCTGCGCGCCAGCGCCCTGATCTCGGCGATGTCCTGCGCGATGCGTTCCGGCAGGTCGCCCCAGAACAGATGCACATCGGAATGTTTCGCCGATAATTCCCACGCCTGCCGCGAGCCGCCGCCGAGATAGAATTTCGGAAACGGCTGTTGCAGCGGCCGCGGCCGGATATGCGCACCCGACAGCGTGTGGAACCTGCCGTCGAAATGCACCGGCCCGCGCGTGGTCCACAGCGCCTTCAGGATCGAGACCTCCTCGTCCATCAGCGCGTAACGCTCTTCCTTGGCATAACGAACGCCTTCGGCTTCGACCTCGCTCTCGTTCTGGCCCGCGATCAGGTTGATGCAGATGCGCCCGCCCGACATCTGGTCGAAGGTCGAGATCATCTTGGCCAGCAGCACCGGATTGATATAGCCGGGACGCGCCGCAATCAGCGGCTTGATCTTCGACGACCGCGCCGCCATGAAGGCACCCGTGATCCAGGCCTCCCAGCACACCGAGCCGACCGGGATCAGCAAATATTCAAAGCCCGCCGCTTCGGCGGCCTGCACCACCCGCTCGCAGAGTTCCGGCGAGCCAGCCACCTGCGCTTCCATCAGCCCATAGGCCGTGGTGTCGCCATGTGTCGGCAAATACCAGCCAAATTCGAGCGGCCGCATGACGAATCTCCCTGGGCAGACGGCGTTTGTACACAGTTTCTACGCCCAGTTTATCGCCTGTGCCCGGCCGAACAATCACCTCAAGGCCGTTGCCGACAGCAGACCAATCGGCTAAATGAACTGCCAAGCACCCGTAGCTCAGCTGGATAGAGCGTTGCCCTCCGAAGGCAAGTGTCAAGCCGGTTGGTGCGAAAAGTGACGAAGAAAGAGCATTGTAATCCAAGGGCTTGCGAGGGCTACGTGTTGAGGCTTTACTCATCATGAAATCCGCGTAAGCACTGCGTAAGCAGTTAGCACCCGTAGCTCAGCTGGATAGAGCGTCGCCCTCCGAAGGCGAAGGCCACACGTTCGAATCGTGTCGGGTGCGCCACTTCGGTACATGCTATCGGCACCGAAACTTGCCGTTCTCCCGCTGCAAGCCGTCGAGTTGCATGCGCTGAACGCGCGTCTCACAATCTCATTGCACGCCCGTGGCTTCCGTCGACCGCGGGGCGAGTCATGCGTTCAGCAAGGCAGCGAGGGACGTCGCTCGCCGCGCAATGCTCCGAATGTGCCAAGCGAGGACGCAGACGCATGCGACTTCAATCGCCATCGAGACGAGCGGAAGGAGCGCGCCGGAGTGAAATTCCGTTGCGAGCAAGCGGAGCACCGTTAGCACACCGTCGCTGAGAACCGACAAAGCAAGTGCCGTCGTCGCGACAACGCTGAGCATGAAGGAACGACGAAGTTGCCTGCGATATCCGGCATCGAAGGCTGCGGACATTCGGCTGCTGCCGATGTAGGCCCAGCCCACGATCGCGACGACAACGGAAGACAGGAATGCATAGCGGTCAATCAGCCCCACG
This sequence comes from Bradyrhizobium sp. Arg237L, assembly GCF_029990105.1. Lineage (NCBI taxonomy): Bacteria > Pseudomonadati > Pseudomonadota > Alphaproteobacteria > Hyphomicrobiales > Nitrobacteraceae > Bradyrhizobium > Bradyrhizobium sp. Arg237L. The sequence goes on from NZ_JAQMIL010000093.1 coordinate 9,904, forward strand.
AATTCACCAATCGCCTTCACGTCGTCGCGGGTCGTCCACTGCATGATGGCATACCAGGCGACGCGGACCTTCATGGCGATTAGGATTCCGACGATGAGGAGGATGGTCGCGCCGCCAAATCTGCTGATCTGCTGCGCAAGCGAGATGACCGCGAACTGGGCTGCGATGGCATGAGCGTCGCCAAAATTCGCGACCGCGCGGCGCTCTGCCTCGAGCCCGTCGCCCGCGGGATCGGCAGCAACCGCCTCCCGTAGATGATCTTCGATTTCCTGCCGCAGGCGCTGTGCCAGTGATTGATCGAACCGGAGCACGTCCGCGAGCGATTCGAGATAGTCGGAAATCAGGCCGGTTTGCCGTCGGCTTCTCCGAAATGCTCGACGTTTACGGAGCAAGTTAACACCAGAACTGAAGCGGCCCGTTTGAGTGAAACCACTGGCCCGCTTCCTCAGTTGGAACTCTCGCCGCTCCGATCCGATCCCCTGAGACGGATCTTGGTCTCTTCGTTGTCGACCGGTCTTCGCCGCGCCAAGCCATGGCTTGCCGGCCTTCAGCGTATCCCAGAGATTCACACGTGATCCCTGGTGGGCATCACCATCACCACGTCCGAGTATGGCGGCTTTTCGGTACATACAACCCGTTCGCCAAGTGATTGGACGTAGCACGATGCGACGACCATGCGAGATCAGAGCCCTCACTTGTGCTCTTCGCTTTTTCCGGGCGGTTCGCCGCCGCGCGTGGTCACTTCTGGAGCAACTACGCCGGTGCGGATCATCGTCTCCGCTAGCCTATGAAATGACCGCCGTGGTGGCGATCTCGATTAAAAACTCTGGCTTCACCATTTCGAGTTTGACGCAGAAGCGCGCCGGAAGCACGTTCGGAAAATACTGAACGTGGATGGCGTTCATTCGGTCGTAGTCGGAAAGATCGCGCAGGAATATCTGGTTGAAGACGATATCGTCCATCTTAGCCCCTGCCGTTTCAATAACCTCCTTGATGCTGTCGAGTACTCGTCGCGTCTGAGCGTCGATGTCGCCAACGCCAACGATACTACCGTCGTAGGGGTCGGTCGCCAGCATACCGGCGACATAGATATGACTACCCGCCTTGACACCCCAGTTGAGGTGATTGGTTTCATTCGAGGTTTTGCCCCGAACCCAGCCTTTGGGATGGATCGGTGTGTTCATGAATGTTCTCCTGGTGGGTTTGAGATTGCGATGATAGGCCTCGAGTAGCGGCACTTCCTCGTTGATCTCATCACAACCGAAGTCCGAGAGAGCAAAGCTGTCACGCGCCAGCGTGATCGCCGGAACCAGGACATCAGGAAGCGATTTGCGGCCATAGTGTGAGAGGAGTTCGCACCAGCCCGCGAGATTTCCGGGCAACGACACAGCCTGCGGGCCGCGCTTGAGATCGAAGCGGCTGGTGTATCTGCCAACCGGGAAGCTCGCGGGCATCGGCAGCGTGAAGTCCAGCACGCGAACGCGCTTCTCGTTTACGACCTAGATCGTGGCCAATCCAAACCCGGCAAGTCCCGACATGAACGGTTCGACCACATTGAGGGCAGCCCCATGGGGCGTGCGGATCACCAGAACGGCCGGCCTACGGATCTCGCGCTCGTTCCCTATCCCCCACCGTGATACGCAGCCGACCGCTGAGCAGCACCACCACATTGACGCCCGATGGCAAAGTCGCATTGACGCGCGTCGGCCGGTCGAATTGCCGCACGTCTGCGGAAACCACCAGCGCGCCGGAGAGCAAGGTCGGCTTCTCGCCGGGAAGCGCAGTCGCGGTGGTCGGTTTCAATTCAAGGGGTCGTCTGAGGAGCAAAAAAACTCCTAAGAGCTTTGCACGGAGCACTCCAACCACAACTACGCTGCGGCATTTATGATCGCTCCAAAGTCTGGGCCGGGAGCCGATATCAGCGAGGCGGCGCAGGTCAGCCGTCAGTCATGCGAATGATCTCGCCCAATCGAGCATAGACCGGCCCGGCCAGCCGCGCCAGCGGCCGCAGATCGGCGGTATCCACCTTGCCGTCCTTGATCAGATCGTCACAGATGTGGAACAGCTTGATTTCGCCGACGAAAAATTCCGCGCCTGCGCGCCCGAAGCTGATCACTCGTTCGAGAACGCACTCGAGGCTGATGGGCGACGACGCGATGCGCCGCGGTGCCACACATTCGCTGGGCTCGCTCGGAATGCCGAGCAGGTCGATCTCATCGACATCGGCCGGAAAATCAGCCGATGACTGGTGCATGGGCTCCAGCAGCGTCTCGTCCACGATATTGACGACGAACTGCCCGGTGGCGTGAATATTGGCGGCTGTATCCTTGAGGGCGCCGCCGCGCCGCCCACAATTGAAGCCGATCATCGGCGGATCGGCGGACACGTAAGTGAAGCAGCTGAACGGCGCGAGATTGGATTGCCCGGAGGGCGAGATGGTCGATATCCATGCGATCGGACGTGGCACCACGACGCCGGTCAGGAGTTTGTAAGCTGCTGCGTAATCCAGTGTCTGCGCATCGATCTTCACGGCGTCACGCTTTCTGCAGGAGATAGGCGGCTGCGGAGAGCACATGGCAGCGCACGACATTCAGCGCTTCCGCGATCGGGACATGTTCGTTGGTGCTGCCCATGCCGCGCGGCGACGGCCCATAGACCACCGACGGGACATTCCTGTAGCGCCACAGCCGCGCATCGGTATTGCCGAGGCTGACCGCCGGCACGGGGCGAATGCCTGTCACCGCGTCCGCCGTGTCGGCGACGATCAGCGCTAGCTCGTCGTTGGGATCGGCCCAATTGGGCCGGTTGAGCAGCAGCACCTCATAGGTGAACTGGTGGCGATCGCGCAGGACCTCGATCCTCGCCAGCATGTCATCCGCATCCGCCCCGTTCGGCAGACGGATATCGACGTCGAATGTGCAACGCGACGCGATCATATTGACGCGCGAGCCGCCGCTGATGGTGCCGATATTCATCGTCACCTTGCGGGCAAGATCGCTGGCACCCTCGCCATAAGCCCGATCGTAATCCGCGCGCGAGCGCTCCAGCGCTGCGACCACCACATCGGGCTCCTGGAAATCCACCTGCGCGAGTGTCTTCAGATCTATGATCAGTTCGAGCGCCTTTTCGATGGCATTGGGGCTGAGATGCGGATAAGCGCCATGCCCACCGGGGGTCTGCACCGTTATGCGCAGCCACAGAGCGCCCTTTTCGCCGAACCGTACTACACTGGCGCCGCTTGGCTCGCCATTCAACAGCGCCGTCCCCGTGATGAGTTCGGGACATGCGTCGAACAGGTGCCGCGCGCCGTTCGGACCAAAACTCTCCTCCTCCGACACCACCGTCAACGTCAGCTTTCCAGCAAAATGCTGCGCGAGGCGCGAGAGATAAACGTAGGTCAGGATCGACGCCGTGGTGCCGACTTTCATATCGGCGCTGCCGCGCCCCCAGATGGTACCATCCACATGGCCGTCCCACGGATCTTGCGACCAGCCCTCCGACGTCTCGACCGGGAACACGTCGATATGGCCGTTGAGCACGAGATGTTTCGGGCCGGCGGCGAAAGCCTGCGTCGCCACCAGATTCGGCATCGTCCCGTCACGATTGACCATCGCATAAGCCAGGCCGCAACTGTCAAGATAGTACCGCACCAGCGCCATCACCTCGCGGGTATCGCCCGGCGGATTGGGCGAGCGTGTGTGCACCATAGTCTGCATAAATTGCAGGATGTTGTCCTGGTCCTGATCGATCCAACCCAGCAAGGTCGTGCGGAGGTCTGCCATGGATGTCACAACGAATGTCCTTTCCTGCAAGCGGATGCCGATCAGTGCGCCAGGCTCGGCAGCACGTCGCCGAGCTCGGGAATCGGCCCCGTATAATGCGGCAGCCGATCGATGCGCGGTTGCCATGTCTTGCCGGCGATAAGCTGACGGACATGCGCAGCGATGTCTTCCATCGGCGCGAACCAGACTTGGCCCTTGTCCATCATATATTCGATAAATTGCGCGATGGCGTGGCAGCGTGACAGGCGCCCAGACAGGAACGGGTGCCAGACCGGCACGAACAGCGCGCCATATTCCCAGGCCGCGTCGAATTCGGCACGGAAACAGTCCATCGCCTGGGCCGGCGATTTCACCGGCATGATGTAATTTAAATCGCGCGAGCCCATATAATGCGGCCAGTCATCACAGGCATAATGGGTCGGCAATTCGACCACACTGCCGCGGCCATTAGTGAGCAGATAGGGAATTTCGTCGCCCATCAGCGAGGCGTCGTAATCGAAGCCGTCGGCCACCAGATGATCCAGCATGGCGGCGGAGAATTTGTAGGTCGGTGCACGGATGCCGCGCGGGTGCTTGCCGGTGACGCGCTTGATCACCTCGCTAGAGCGCTGCAGCCAATAGAGCTGTTCGTCTTCCGGCAGCCCATTGGGATGTTCGTGAAGATAACCGTGATGGGCGATCTCATGGCCACCCTTCAGGATCAGCTCGATGGTCTGCGGATAGCGCTCAATGCACCAGGCCGGCACGAAGAAGGTCTGGCGGATGCCGAATCGCTGATACATTTCGACGATGCGCGGCGTGCCGATTTCCGGCCCGTAGCGCAGCATGGAACTCGCCGCCAGCCGGTTATGCGCGCTGGCGTGATGCGCCAGATGCAGGATGCTATCGGCATCTTCGTCAAAGGTGATACTGACGGCGCAACGCGCGCCATTCGGCCACGGCGGAGGATTTTTCAGCATGGGCGTTCCTCTCTAAAGTGAGTGATGGCTAGGGCCGGCTGAGATAGTCGAAGGCCGACAGCGTGTGCGTGCGGACGACATCGAGGAATTCCTCGACCTCGACATATTCGTCCACGCCGCCCATCTCGATCGGCGACGGACCGAACACGATTGCGGGCACATCCTTGTAGCGCCACAGGCGCGCATCGGTGCAGCCGAGGCTGACCACCGGCATCGGCTCGATGCCCGAGACCGCCCTGGCATTGGCGCGCACCAGGACGGCCATTTCCGTATCCGGCGATGTCCAGTTCGGCGGATTGTAGACGATCTGCTCGTAGCTGACCTCCGGATGACGCGTGACGATGGCATCGACTTCGCGCCGGATATCGGCGTCATCGAAACCATTGGGCAGGCGGATATCCACCTCGAACACACATTCCGCGGCCACCATATTCACCTTCACCCCGCCGCGCATGAGGCCGGGATTGACGGTGATGCGGCGCAGATTATGCGCGGCGCCATCGCCCCATTCGCGATCGACGGTGGGCGCCGCCGCATCGAACAGCGCGGTGAGATTGCCGACCTCGGCCGGCGATAGATCGGTCAGCTTTTCCAGCTCACCGATCACTTTCGATGCGATGGATGTGGCGCTGGGGCTGCGATGGACATAGGCGCCATGGGCGCCATGGGTCCGCACCGTGAAACGGAGCCATAGCGGCCCCTTCTCACCGAAGCGAAACGTATTGCGTCCGGTCGGCTCGGCATTCAGGCAGCAGTCGCCGATGATCTCGGGATGATGCTCGACCAGATAGCGCGCGCCCCAGGGGCCGAACGTCTCCTCGTCCGAGACGATCGACAAGGTCAGGCGACCGTGCAACTCTTCGCGGATCTCATGCAGATAGAGAAAAGTGAAGAGCGAGGCCGTGGTGCCGCTCTTCATGTCGCAGGCGCCGCGGCCATAGATGCGCCCGTCGATGAGCTCCGCGCCCCAGGGGTCCCTGGTCCAGCCGGCGCCATCGCCGGCTGGGAAGACGTCGATATGGCCGTTCAACGCGAGATGCCGGCCCGGTCTGCCGCCATCGAAACTCGCCACGATATTCGGCATGGTCGGCTCCGGCGCGATCACCCGATAGGAAATACCGCGAGCATCGAGCAGCTGGCGAACATGCTGCGCAGAACTGATCGTATCACCCGGCGGATTGGGGCTGGGCAAGCGGATGAAATCGCGCAGATAGGCGATCAGAAGCTCGCGATCTCCGTCAATGCGGTCCAAAAGTCGTTGCTTGGCGGCGTTCATCATGGCTTTCCGCTGTGGCAGCCGGCATGCGATGCCTGTCGCCTGGCATCGCATGCGCAGCGGCGATCGCGTTACTTCTTGCTCTCGTCCACCGGCTCCATCACGGTGCCGAACGGCTTGAGATTGGCGGCGTCGTAGAAGCGGCCGGTCATGCCATAGGCATTGGCCATGCGCTCCCAGCGGCCGGTCAACAGCATGAAGTCGATGGACGAGTTGAGGAAGTTGAGCAGTTCCTGATTGCCGCGCTTCACGCTCCAGGCGATCGGCAAGAGGTTATAGGGATTGCTCTGGAACAGATCGGTGACACCGGGCTGCTGCGCGGCATAGCGGCGCGCCTGCCACGCATCCTCGATGCCGACATCGGCGCGGCCGGCGGAGACCTCGACGAAAGGCGCCGTCAGGTTACCGGTGCTCAACGTCACCAGCGTGGCAAGCGGGAAGCTCTCCTTCGCATATTCGCTCGCCGCCCCGCCCTGTACCACCGCGATCTTGATGTCCTTCTTGTTCAGGTCGGCCAGCGTCTTGAAGCGCTCGTCGTCCTTCTTCACGATCGCGCTATAGCCGAGATAGTGGATCGGCTTGGTGAACTCGACCGCCGCCGCACGCTGGATGGTGGCAAATGTGCCGGCGATGGACATGTCGAACTGACCCGACTGCAGGCCAGCGGCATAATTGGCCCAGGTGGTTTCCACCAGCACCGGCTCGACGCCGATGGTCTTGAAGATATAGCGCAGGCCATCGACGTAATAGCCTTTCACTTCGCCGGTGGCTGGATCCTTGATGGTGCCGGGCGGCGATGGGATATAGCCCACCTTGATGGTCTTTTCTTTGATGATGCGATCCATCACCTGCGATGTCGCCGGCTGAATGCCAGCCAGCAATGCCAGAGCCGTGATGGCGCTGGGAAGACGGAGAACACGTCGCCGAAAGCTCGTCATGATGGAAATCCCTTCCTGCAGTCTCTGAAACAATGATGTGAGATGGTCTCGTAGGCACGTCGGCGGGATAGACGTCTCAAGTGGATTGCGTCTCGACCTCGTTCTCGTAGCGGATCGCAATCGGATCGGCATTGTGGCGACCGCGGAAGCTGCCCATCTGCGAGCGCTTGACGATATAGGCCGCGGCAGGCCGCCGGATCGCCTCGTAATCGTGCAGCGCCTGATCGACATCCGAGGTCTTGGCGAAGGCATCGCGCAGCGCCAGCGCGTCGATCACCGTCTGGCTCGCGCCCTGCGCCAGATCGGGCATCATCGGATGCGCGGCGTCGCCGAGCAGCGTGACGCGGCCATGGGTCCACTTGTAGGGGCTGCCATCGACATCGAAGAGCGGGCTCTGCACGATCGTCTCCCGCGGCGTGATCTTTAGCGTGTTCGGGACATGCGTCTTGTCCCAAGACGCGAAAAAAGCGAGAAATTCGTCGATGGTGGCGGCGCCTCGTACCGAACCGAACCAATAGGCCTTGCCATTGCCGATCGGGATAACCGACAGCCAGCCGCCGGTGGTGTAGATGCCGGTCTGTGCGGCGGGATCGACATCGACGCTGGCGAGATCGATCACCGAGCGGAAGCGGAAGGCGTGATGGTCATTGGGCCGAAACTGGACGCCGCCGATCAGCTGATCCCGGATCACCGAATGAATTCCATCGGCTCCGATGATCACGTCGCCCTGATAGCTCTCGCCATTGGCGAAACGGCAGATGGCGCTGTCGTTCCGGCTTTCCACCGACGACACGTCGTAGCCATACTTGATCCGGTCGTGGCCATAGGCATCGGACAGCATGGTGCTCAGCGCCAGCCGATATACGCCTACGGACGCCGCGCCGTATTTTTCCGGCCATGCACTGGCATCCGCCTCGAACAGCAATGTGCCGTCGGGATCGTAGCCGAGATAGCGGTTCAGTTGCACCGAGATCGCATCATAAGCCGCGCGCAGGCCGAGGCCATAAAGCGCACGGCCAGCATTGGGCCAGAGATTGAGGCCGGCGCCAGTCGCCCGCAATTCCGGCGCGCGCTCGAACACCTCCACGTCGTGACCGAGCGAGGCCAGACCGATGGCCGCCGAAAGCCCGCCGATGCCACCGCCGCAGATTCCGATACGCATCCAAATTCTCTTCCTAACAAACCATGTCGAAACCGACGCTCATCGCAATACGCGCTGCAGAAACTCCGCCGTGCGCGGATGCGATGGATGGGTAAAGATGCTGTCCGGCGCGCCGATCTCGACGCTCTTGCCGTGATCCATCATCATCACCCGATCGGCGACATCGCTCGCAAAGGCCATTTCATGCGTCACGATCACCATGGTCATACCCTCGCTGGCCAATGACTTCATGACATCCAGCACCTCGCCGACGAGCTCGGGATCGAGCGCCGAGGTCGGCTCATCGAACAGCATCACTTCGGGATTCATGGCGAGCGCACGAGCAATCGCAGCGCGCTGCTGCTGCCCGCCGGACAGCGTCTCCGGATAGACGTCGATCTTGCTCGACAGGCCGACGCGATTGAGAAGGTGCTTCGCCTGGTCGACCAGCTCGTTGCGATTGCGGCGCTGGACGATCATCGGCCCCTCGATCACGTTGTCGAGGACGCTCATATGCGGGAACAGGTTGAAACTCTGGAACACCATACCCATGCGAGCGCGGATGACAGCGACATGCGCCGCGCTGTCGCGAACGAGCTTGCCACCCGTCTGCTTGCGATAGCCAACCAGCTGCCCGTCGAACCAGATTTCGCCGCCGTCATATTCTTCGAGAAAGTTCATGCAGCGCAGGAACGTGCTCTTGCCGGAGCCGCTCGGGCCGATGATGGCCACCACCTCGCCTTTCGCGACGTCGAGATCGATCCCCTTCAGCACCTTTGTGTGGCCGAAGGATTTCTGCACCTGCCTGGCGCTGATCGTCGCAGTGGTCATTGGCGCACCTTCCAGCTCCGCTCCAGCAGCTGCGACGCGTAGATGATCGGGAAGATCAGCACCGCGAAAGCCAGAGCGAGCACGGTGTAGATCTCCAGCGGGCGATAGGTGCTGTTGATCAGGTTCTCCGATTCATGCAGTAGCTCATAAACGGCGAGGGCCGAACCCAGCGTCGTCAATTTGATGAGCGAGGCGAATTCATTGATGAAGGGCGGCACCATGCGCCGGATCGCCTGAGGCAAGATGATCCGGCGCATTGCTTGCGCATAGGTCATCCCGGTCGCATAGGCGGCATCCCACTGGCCGCGGCTGATGGAATTGATGCCGGCGCGGAAAATCTCGGCGAAATAGGCGGAGGCATGCAGGCCGAGCCCCACCGACACCGACACCGTGTTGCTCATCTGCAGGCCAGTGAGGATCGGCAGCGAGTAATAGATCCACACCAGCTGCACGAGGGCGGGCGTCGAGCGGAACAGCTCGACGATCGTCGCCGCGGGGGCGCGCAGCACCAGGACCTGGCTGCGGCGCATCAGGCCGAGCGGAAGACCGAGCACGAGCCCTATCAGCGTCGCCCAGAAGGTGATCTGGGCCGTGACCAGAGCGCCGCGAACGAACACCATCCGGTAGTCCCAAACGATCTGAAAGTGCCAAGTGTAATCCATGCCGATCCGGATCTCGTCATTTCTGCATACTGCATGCAGAAAGCGGAATACTGGATGCAACGGCTATGCCAAGCGACGGCAAGGCCGTGAATGGCCGCCGCTTGGCACGAAATGCCCCTTTCTCGGGCCTGATGGAGAGGAAAACGCGCCAGGAATGCAGGCGCGCCGATTGATCTGCATCAAATTCAGGCGGCGGATGAAATCCGCGTCATGTGGAGCCGGAGGCCGCAGGGTAGCGCGAACCAGCGTATCGTCGTGGGTAGCTTCGCTACCCGTCCTTATTTGCGCCGCTTCGCCGCAGCGCTCGTTACCGCGGGCTTGGCCCGCCGCTCCACCATCATGCCGCGATAGGCGCGGCCGAGATGCTTCTTCAAGGTCGTTTCGGCGCCGGCGCGATCGCCGCGGCGCAGCGCATCGATGATGGCGCGGTGGTCGCCCAGCGCCTTGCGGGCATCGTCTTCCTGCTGCTGGCTGAGCCATGACGAATTGAGGAAGAATTCGCGAAATTCCGCGATCAATGCAGCTAGGCGAGGCGAACGCGCCGCATCTGCAATGGTCAGATGGAAGCTTTCGTTCAAGGCCGCGCGCTTGGCGTGCTGCAGGTGGCTGGTCGCTTCCGCGGTCGCAAGCAGACGCTCGAGCTCATCCAGCTGGGCAGCGTCGATGCGCGACGCAGCCAGCCCGACGGCGCAGACCTCGAGCGCCTCGCGAATGGCATAGATTTCTTCCATCTCGGCTCGGGTATCGACCACTTCAACGCCGCCAGTGGCCAGTTCACGGACCAGGCGATCCCCGATCAAACGCGAGATGGCTTCGCGAACGGGCGTCCGGCTCACCGTGAGATTTTCGGCGATCTCTGTCTCACGCAGGCGAGCTCCGGGCGCGATCTCGCCGTTCAGGATCGATAGTCGAAGTCGCCGGTAAACCTGATCTGAAACGCGCTCGGCGCGCATGATTCCGATTGGCGCCGCCGCGACATCATATTGCGCTTTGCCGCGCGGACTGTTTGCCGGATTACGTTTCGCGTTCATCAATCCCGAAAGGCCTGCTCCGAGCTTCTTCATAGAACCTGCTTCTTCATAGAACCTGCTTTGGGGCGCGGCCGAGAGGCCCGCGCATTGTTCCACCTGCGCGCGAGTGTATCTCGCATGCAGCATACACGCCGCCCGATCGTTTGTTCAAGGTAATGACCACACGAAACGGCAACCGGACCCGCCGGATTCCGCCTCGGATAGATTTCGGCAGCCCCTCGCAACACCAATCTGCGTCGCACTTGTCATCGGACAAAGGTCAGACGATGGTAGTGGCACACCCACTTCTGCCGATAATCTCTGAAACGGGAACTGCCCAGCAAGCTGGCGTTTTCGTCCCGTCCCCAACCCAGAGATTAGCGCCAAGGGTCAATCGACCGCAAGAAAAGCCAAGCCCCACTTTTGTAGATCAGCCGTGGCCAGATCGTCTTGCCCGGATGTATGCTAGCCACGCGCCCTTCGCTGCCACATACATTTATCAATCCGGGCGATACGACGACTGAAGCTGTCTGGGTGAACACGCCGCTGCCCGGCGTGGCAACCGCGCCAAGCGCAGGCTCATCCACCCAAAAGGCCCGGTTGAGCGCGCCTCGATAGACTGGCGCGTCAGGCCCGCGGCACTCTGGAACACGCCGATTTCAGGTGCGCGGGACCTCGATCGACGTGTTGAAGACGACCATGTCACCGCGATAGCTCGCGCTGCCGAGATAAAGCACTTCATTGTCGACGTTGATGATCACCCTGGTGACCTCGCCGGTAGGGGCGCCGGGAGGGATGCCTAGGATTTTGGCGGTCTCCATGCTCGCAGAACCGATTCGAAAGGTCTGGTTCATGTGCTTCAGCGTCGGTCCCACAAGGCGACTGAGAAGCGGAATCACCATCTCTTCGTCGAAGCGCTCAGGATCTCGTTCATAGAGTTCGGAGTCGAGATACATCTCCATGATGCAGTAAGCTGCGGAACGCCGCCGATGGATACGGCGCATATATCGATAACGTCCCTTGGACATGCCGGCCTGCAGCGCTGAGTTCGGAAGCGCCACGTCGTCCCGAACCTCGATCAGCTCCGCGACATTACCGTCGAGCGTACGAAGCAGGTGCCGCCAGCTTGACTCGAGCTGGATCAGCTCCGAAGGAGGCCGATCGGCCACGAAGCTTCCCTTGCCCTAGATCGTCTTGATCAGGCCTTCGTCCGACAGCACACCGAGGGCCTGGCGGATCGTCACGCGCGCGACGCCGTAGGCGTGTGTACCGAAAACCTTATCCAGGTTGCTGAGGTGATGAAATCGCCTAAGCTGGCGGAATGATCGGGCTCCTGTGTTTCGTCGTGGCGGTCTTGGCCTCACCATTAAAGTCCAAGCTCCGGCTTGAGGCTGAGAACGCCACGCTCAGACGTCAACTGGTGGTCTTGCGGCGTAAGCTGAAGGGCCGGGCTCGTCTCACGAGCAACGATCGCTGGTTCTTCGTTCAGCTCTATCGCTGGTTTCCGTCAATCCTTCCGGTTCTCATGATTGTTCGACCCGAGACGCTCGTGCGTTGGCATCGGGCCGGCTTTCGCTGCTACTGGCGTTGGAAGTCGCGCCCGTTGGGAGGGCGACCGCCGATCGACACCGAGCTGCGCGGATTGATCCGGCGGATGAGCGTGGAGAATCCGCTTTGGGGCGCGCCACGCATCCACGGCGAACTGCTCAAGCTCGGGTTTGAGGTCGCGCAGTCGAGCGTCGCCAAGTACATGGTCAAACGGCGCGGGCCACCCAGCCAGGGATGGCGGACCTTCTTGCGCAACCATGCGCCGGACATTGCCGCCATGGACCTGTTCGTTGTTCCAACGATCGGTTTCGACCTGCTCTATACCTTCGTCATCGTCCGGCTTGACCGCAGAGGCCTCGTCTGGATCAACGTCACAGCACATCCGACGGCCGAATGGGTGGCACGTCAAATCACGGAGGCATTTCCTTGGGATGAGGCCCCGCACTACCTCATCCGCGATCACGACCGGATCTATGGCAGCGTCGTCACGCGCCGATTGCGCGTCATGGGCATCCGGGACAGACCTACCGCACCAGCCTCGCCTTGGGAGAATGGCTACGCCGAACGGCTGATTGGATCAATCCGGCGGGAATGTGTGGACCACATCATTGTCTTGGGCGAGGCGCATTTGCGCCGAATTCTGCGATCCTATGCCCGCTATTACAACGACATCAGAACGCATCGGTCGTTGGACAAAGATGCGCCGGCCCCTCGTCCGGTTCAACGGATAGGAAGCATTAAATCACACGCCATCCTTGGCGGACTTCACCACCACTACACCCGAGCTTAAGTTTTCGGTACACACAAGGACTGGTTCTGGAGAAACAGCCTATACGACGGTGTTTACGGGTTGGCAGGCAATTTGCTGCGGACGGGGCAGGAGAGTCGCGAGCGCTACATCGGGACCAACTTTCGGCGTCCATCGTGTGGCATGCCACGCGGCATGTCGACCTCTCGCTGGCCTATGCATATTGCTTCGTCGGTCCCTTCCTTTCCGATAGCGCAACACCCGGACGCGACGTCCAGTACGCCTCGGCATTCGTGCGCTTCAAATTCTAGATTGAGGCCCACCTTGGCGCGAGCCGATCCCCGCTATCCCGAGCAGGTGCTCGTGCAAGGATTGCTCTCCGGGGACGTCGCACTGTTCGCGTTCGCCCCCCGGAGGCAAGCCGCATTCACCTCGTTGTCCGCTCATGACGTTGATACGCCGCACATTTGCCGGAGCGGTGGCCGCGCCCGTTCGAGCGCGCACACGCCACCGGCCCGGTCCTATTAAAGGCCCGGCCTTAGCGCGAGGGGCTATGCCGGGGTAGGCTCTTGCAGTCCTCGACCATGCCGTGCGGCGCTTAATTCACCTTAGAGCAGGCGATTGGCCTGCAGGCTAAGATCAAGTCCGCTCAGGCGAGCGCTCCCCCGTCAGCGGTCAGGATGGCGCCCGTAATCACGCCCGCGGCGGGACTCGCGAGAAAGACGACGGCGCTCGCGACTTCGTGTGGCTCGCCGAATCGCCCCAAGGACGTCAGGCTTCGCTGGAATTCGGCACCCGCGCCGTCCGCCGGGTTTGCATCCGTATCGGTCGACCCAGGCTGCACGAGATTTACGGTGATGCCGTTCGGGCCTAGTTCGCGCGAAAGACCGCGGGTGAAGGAGGTAAGCGCCGCCTTGGACATCGCATAAGCCGTCACGCCCGGGAACGGGACCCGCTCCCCTAGGCCCGAACCGATCGAGATGATTCGTCCCCCTTCGGCGAGATACGGAATGACTGCCTTCGCAAACAGCACTGGTGCTCGCACGTTGACATCCATCAAGGCCTGATATTCGTTCACGTCGATGTCGGCGATCGTTCCGCTGAGGCCTATAGCTGCGTTGTTGACGAGAATATCCAGTCCGCCGAGCGCTGCGACGGCTTCGCTCACGGAGCGCGCGATAGCCTCCGGGTCGGCGCTGTCGGCTTGGATGGCAACTGCACGATGCCCGGTGCTTTCGATGGATTTGGCCACCGCTTCAGCTTTTTCGGTCGAGCGCTGATACGTAAATGCGACGTCGGCGCCGTTCTCCGCCAGCGCCAGCGCGATCGCAGCACCGATGCCCCGCGACCCTCCCGTCACCAGTGCACGCTTTCCGTTCAAATCGATCACGTGTTCGTCCTTTTCTACCGCTGTTAGTTCAGGAGCTCAGATGGCCCGCGTAAGATCGCGACAGGCGCCCGACAGGCCGATCCACGTATTTGCTCCTTCGTGCCTGCAGGATAGGCTGGCAGGAAAGCGACGACATTCCCGATCATACCTTAGACTTGCCCAATCCTACCAAATGGCTATCTATGGGTATGTCTGATCCCGAGAGCACTACCCGTCGCCTACTGGAAGACGTTGCCGGCTACATAGCTCCGCTTCCGGGGCCGGTGGGGCGCTCGACACCGATCCCACGCTTGACGGTATGGACGAGCACAAGTGCCACGCTACCGACATCGGCGGTATTCGAGCCCATGTTCTACGCCGTCGCGCGGGGCACCAAGGTCCTGACTATGGGCGCCAACCGCTTCGAACTATTAGCGGGCGCCTGCGCGGCATCGTCGTTCGGTCTGCCCTATGCCCATCAATTGACCGACGCGACACCCGAACTCCCTTACGTCGGTATCAGCCTCCATCTCGATATCGACATGCTCACGCGTGTCATGCTCGCTATGCCCAGACGTGAGGATCCCTGGACATGCGCGGTGGCAGCAGGCGATTTGCACGGCCCGGTCGGCGAGGCATTCATGCGTCTCGTCGGGCTCCTAAACGCGCCTGACGACATTGGCATGCTCGCGCCACATTACGAGAGCGAACTTTATTACCGGCTACTGCAGAGTACGATGGGCGACACGCTCCGCCAGATCGGTCAGCGCAACGATCGAGTGCGGCAAATCAAGGCGGCGGCCGATTGGCTGGGAGCCAACCACAGCAAACCGGTCGTCATTTCTGAACTGGCAGCATCCGCAGGCATGAGCGTCACCTCGTTTCATAGGCACTTCAAGGCTGTCACCGGTTACAGTCCGCTCGCCTTTCAGCGCCACATGCGCCTCCTAGAGGCTCGTAAACTGCTGGCCGCCGGTAGTACCAACGTAGCGCGCGTGGCGTATGAGGTAGGTTACCAAAGTCCCTCGCAATTCAGCCGAGAATACAAGAGCATGTTCGGCAGCCCGCCGGTCGCGGATCTGCAGCGTTAGGACTGGTGGACACTTACCGCGACCAGAGGATGGTGGCGGCAAGGGTGACGACGGCGAGGTAGTTCCTCGCCGTCTTTTCGTATCGTGTTGGGAGGCGGCGAAACTGCTTGAGCTTGGAGAAGCAGCATTCGATCAGATGGCGCTGAGCGTAGTGGTGCTTGTCGAGCGGGTGCTTTGGGCGCGTGCCGGGTTGTTTGGGATTACAGCAACGGCGCCCTTTGCCGCGACGGCCTGTCGCAATCGATCAGCATCATAAGCGGCGTCGGCTATGAAAACCTCGGCCGGCAGGCCATCGAGCAAGTCGTAGCCCTGGGGGCAATCGCCGCGCGGCGCGTGTTCATGGCGCCTCCAGAACCAGAATCCGTCCACCGATCTCTTCAAGCCGGGTCCGGTAGCTCGCGGGTTCGAGCAGCTGGCACGGAAAATAGAGGCCCGCGGGGGCCGGCGGCCGCCCGTCCATCGCCAAGCACCTTTCGAGAACCATTGCCACGCCCAGCCCAGTGAGAGGAAATTGCCCTTGTGGATGAACCACGGCATGGCGCGTAGCCAAGGGGCGGCCAGCATCGTCCTGTCCCCGGAGTTCGATGACAATCTCGGTCGACATGCGCTCGCCGCGTCTGCGACTGGAACTCATGCCCGTCGCCAGATTGATTTCTACATTTGGCGCGTCCGTTGCGGCTGCCAGCGCGAGGATATCGTTCGGCGAGATCGCGATCGCGTCCATTTGAGTGCCGTCCACGGCGCGAAAGCTTGTTCTGGCATCCTCGCCAGAACGCCAGACATAGGTGCCGTTTCGACGCGTGAGAGCCGCAGGCGGCGCATTGGTCAGCCCTTCGAGGTCGGATACCTGCGCCGGTCCGCCTTGATCCTCATCATCCAGCAGCAGGCCGATGCGGATGTCATCGACCCGCGAGAAGCGCCGCGCAAGGGCAAGGGTGGTGACCGATGTCGCGCCGACCAGCCATTCTGTGCCAAGGACCACTGTCGACCGAGTAGGATCCTGCATGAAGGCGGCAACCTCGGGCCCGATCTCATCTATACCCGTGGAAATTCCGATGTAGGGCAGGCCTCGCCCTCGGGCAAAGCGGAAGCCGGACAGGGCCTCGTCCCGCAACAGAACTGCAACGGCGCTGACCGACTGACCGCCGATGCCCAGATCAGGCGCCGCCAGATCGAGCACTACCCCTTCCGCTTGGCCAACCTCCCCGGCGATCTTCCGCGCCCTGGCGAGATTTCGCCCCCCGATGAGTAGGGGAACGTCCGGAGCGGCTGCTCGCAGATACCTGGCTGTATGGCGACCGACGATGCCCGATCCACCGATCAGAAGAATGGGATCCTGTGACATGGCAAACCCCTCTGCTGGCAAGGGTCGTGTTTTCGATTGCTGACGGCCCGTTGTGGCCTGGCCCAGCCGCTCGGCGGGCCGATGGCTATATCGGACTGCGATGGATCAGGATTTATCCGGCACGCGCGCGATCACCTTGATCTCGAAGTCGAAGCCGGCGAGCCAATTGACTCCGATAGCGGTCCAGTTCGGATAAGGGGCTTGCGCGAACACGTCGCTCTTCACGGCTATGATTGTGCCGAATTGCTTATCCGGATCCGTATGGAAGGTCGTCACGTCGACAATGTCGTCGAAAGTGCACCCTCCCGCCGCAAGCGTCGCCTCCAGATTGGCGAATGCCAGCCGGACCTGCGCCTCGAAATCAGGCTCAGGCGAACCGTCAGAACGGCTTCCGACCTGACCGGAAACGAACAGCAGATCGCCGGAGCGAATCGCTGCCGAATATCCGTGCTGCTCGTACAGAGCGTGGCGGTTCTCAGGGAATATAGCATCACGTGGTGGCATGGGCAGTCCTCTCGAATCGTTGGTTGGCCGGGCCGGGAAATCGGCTCCTGATGAAAGCGCTACAAGCTGAGACCAGTAAGATCGCGTTGAGATAGACGCGGGACCGCACCGTCAGCGGCCCCTCTCTTATCCGGCGGCGTTGGTGGTTCGCGAATGAAAGGGCGTCGTCCTTGGTGTTACCCTTCGCCGACCGCGAATGGTCGTGATCGGCGAACAAAGCCCCACCCCGATATTCGTAAGTGTCTCGCTTCTCCGTGACTGATGCGATTACCGGCTCACAAGTGGTTCGGGGACGGGCTGAAGGAGCAGTCGATCGCTGCCTGACATAACGTCCCCCTGGACTTGCTCAGAAAGGCGTTCGGTATCGCGACGACGGATGTCCTCAACCACCTCCGCAATATCAGCCTCGGCAAAGCCCAATGCTCTTAAACCTTGCGCACCCATCAAATATGCAGATTCGACCGTCTCGCGGATCTGATAGTCGACACCGGCCCGGATCAGTTCCACCGCATGCCCGCGATCACGGCTTCGAACCAACAACCGGGACTGCGGGAACTCGTGTTGTGCGAGTTCAACGATCTGCATCGCGGCCTTCGGATCGTCGATGCAGATCATGATCACATCGGCGCCGCCGGCACCGGAATGGTGCAGCACATCAAGCCGCGCGCCGTCACCAAAGAAGACCTTGAACCCGTATCGGCCCGCGTCGCGGATGCGATCGGGGTCATTGTCGATGACGGTAAGATCGACGCCCTTGGCCAATAGCGCCTGCGAGGCAATCTGCCCGAACCGGCCGAAACCGACAATGAGCATACGGCCCTTCAAATCACGGGCGGCATCGACGCCCTCCATCGACGCCTCGGTGTGGAGGAGCCGATCGGCGGCAATCATGAGCAATGGCGTCAAGGCCATCGAAAGGATGACAACGGTCGCGAATAGGGCATTCTGCCGCGCGTCGATCACGCCGCCCGCTGTCGCCGCCGTATAGAGCACGAAGGCGAACTCGCCACCTTGCAGGAACATCGACGTCCGATGCAGGGCCCCATGGTTGGAGCCACCGAACAGGCGCGCGACCGTGTAGACGACCGCGCCCTTAGCGATCGTGAATGAAAGCAGCATCGCGAGCAGAAGTTGCCACTCGGCTGCGACGATCGCGAGGTCGAGTGACATACCGACGGCCAGAAAGAACAGCCCCATCAGCAAGCCGCGGAACGGCTCGACGTCGCTTTCGATCTGGTGGCGATAGCTCGAGTTCGACAGCATCACGCCGGCGAGGAAGGCCCCCATCGCCATCGATAGGCCGGCGACGTCCATCAGCAGCGCCGCCCCAAGAACAACGAGCAGCGCCCCCGCCGTCAGAACCTCGCGCGTCCGGGCGCGTGCCAGGAGCGCGAAGAACGGGTTCAGGGCCCAGCGCGACACGCCGAGCAGCGCCAACATCGCCAAAACCGCGAGCAGCATGTCCGTCCATGCTGCCTGCCCGTGGGACAGTGGTGACAGAAAGGCGACCACCGCAAGCAGCGGAACGATCATAAGATCCTCAAACAAGAGGATCGCGACCGATTTTTGGCCCTCCGCACCAGAGAGCTCGCCGCGGTCCTGCAACACCGACATGATGACGGCGGTCGAGGAGAGGACGAAGCCAGTCCCGGCGATGAAGGCGACGCGGCCTGGCAGACCGAACACCAGCGCGCCGGTCAGGGATAGGACCGCGATCGCGGCAGCGACTTGCGCAAGCCCCAACCCGAAGATCTGACCGCGCATCGCCCACAATTTGTGAGGGCGCAATTCCAGCCCGATCACGAACAGGAACATCACCACTCCAAGTTCGGAGAAGTGAAGAATGGATTGCGCATCGGTGAAAAGGCCGAGCACCGATGGCCCCACCAGCACGCCGGCCCCGAAATAGCCCAGTACTGATCCGAGCCCGAGCCGCCTGAACAAAGGCACTGCGACGACGGCCGCACCCATCAGCGCGACTGCAGGTCCGATCGTCTGCCCTAAACTCATATCAGCCATGGTCGGTCAGGAAGCGGTTCTGTTGCAAAAAGTCCATTCGTCATCCTTTGCATCGAGAGTTAGCCGGAAGGAAGACGTCGACCGGTTCTGACGCGCCGGCGAGCAGCTTCTTTGCGTGATCTACCACCACTTCCACGTGGTCGAGCGGCCAGTCGTGCTGGCGCGCGTACCAGCGCACGGTCATGGCAGTGCATCCGCCAGGGCGGCGGTCATCAGATCGAACGGGGTTGGGCCAAGCCCACCGCCGCCCGTACTGACAGGCTCGTCGTCGACAATTTCGTGAGCTCTCGATGCACACCGCGAACAGGCTTTCGCCGGTCTCCGAGACCGATACACGGGTACGAATCGCCGCCATCACGATCTTCGTCGGATCACGCCGCTGCGCGTCATTGGACGGTTCACGACATGCCCGGCGCGGGCGGCGCCGGTTCGTCGGGCAGAGCGATGAACTCCGCGTCGTCGGCTTCCGGAAGCTTCATCCTTCCCGCCTTCCAGTCCGCTGCAGCCTGCGCGAGCCGGTCTTTCGAGGAGGACACGAAATTCCAGTAGATAAAGCGCTCGCCGACCGGCTCACCGCCAAGGAGCATCACGGTGGCCTGCTCGGTGGCCCGAACGCGCGAGGCGACCATGCTCAGCACCAGCATCTTGCCGGCTTCGTAGCGCATGCCGTCCATCTCCACCGCGCCGGTCGCGACGTAGAGCGCGCGTTCCCTGTGGCCGCCCGGGATCTCCGCAGTGGCACCCGGCGCCATGTCGAGGTGCGCGTAGAACAGCGGCGAAAGCGTTTTGGCGCCGGCGGTCAGGCCATAGGCGCCGCCGGCAATGAGATGACCGACCACGCCGGCTTCTTCCCATCGCGGCAGGTCGCTTGCCGGATGGTGCGAGAAAGACGGCGTGATCTCCTCCTGGCCGTTCGGCAGCGCGACCCATGCCTGGATGCCATGCACCCGATCGCCATGCGCCCGAGCGCGTTCGAGCCGCTCGCTGTGCGTGATGCCGCTGCCTGCGGTCATCCAGTTGACCTCCTGCGGCCGGATCGGCTGCTCGTAGCCGAGGCTGTCACGGTGCATGATTTCGCCCGAGAACAGGTAGCTCACGGTCGACAGGCCGATGTGCGGGTGCGGGCGGACGTCGAGGCTGCGATCGATGCCCGGCGGCAGATCGAGCGGCCCCATATGGTCGAAGAAGACGAACGGCCCGATCATGCGCCGCTTCGCGAACGGAAGCACGCGGCCGACTTCGAAGCCGCCGCCGAGGTCGCGGCGCCGCTGTTCGATGACCATCTCGATCATGCAGGGTCTCCTGATCCGGCCGCGCCGACGACGATGTCGGCATATTCGGGATGGCGCGCGTAGAAGGCGGTCATGAACGGGCAGACCAGGATCACCTTGCGGCTGCTGGCGCGGATCTCCTCGAACACGCCGCGCGCGAGTTGCGACCCGATGCCTCGCCCGGAGAACCTTTCCGGAACAATGGTGTGCGTGAGGACGATCCGATTGCCCTTCACGCTATAATAGGCTGCGGCGATCTCATGGCTGCCGTCGATCGCCAGTTCGAAGCGACCCTCGGCGGGATTGTCCTCAATTCCACTCACGTTCGATTACTCCTTGAAAAAGGCCAGAAGATCGGCGTTGATGAGATCGGGATGCGTGGCGAATAGGCCATGCGAGAGCCCTGGATAGGTTTTGAGCGTACCGTTCGATAGAAGTTCGATCGCCTTCCGGGCCGAAGCGTCGACCGGCACCACCTGATCGTCCTCGCCGTGCATCAGGAGTACAGGCAACGAGACCGCCTGTACGTCCTCGGTGAAGTCCGTTTCGGAGAAGGCGACGATGCAGTCATAGTGAGCCTTGGCGCCGCCCATCATCCCCTGCCGCCACCAGTTGCGGATCAGCCCCTCGCTGACCTCGGCGCCGTCGCGGTTAAAGCCGTAGAAGGGGCCGGAGGGCACATCGAGGAAGAACTGCGCACGGTTCTTCGAAAGCGCCTGACGGAACCCATCGAACACCGACATCGGCAGGCCGTCCGGATATCGCGGCGTCGCGAGCATGATCGGCGTCACGGCGCCGATCAACACCGCCTTGGCTACGCGGCCTTTTTCGCTGCGTGCGACATAGCGGATGACCTCGCCGCCTCCCGTCGAATGGCCGACATGGATTACGTTCTGCAGGTCGAGTGCGCGCACCAGGGCGGCGACATCGGCGGCGTAAGTGTCCATATCGTTCCCGGTATCGGTCTGGTCAGAACGGCCGTGACCGCGCCGGTCATGCGCGACGACGCGATAGCCCTTGCTGAGGAAGAACAGCATCTGGTTGTCCCAGTCGTCCGCGCTCAGCGGCCAGCCATGATGGAACATGATGGGTTGGGCGTCTTTTGGACCCCAGTCCTTGTAGAAGATGCTGACGCCGTCGGCGGTAGTTATGGTCGACATGACAAGGTTTCCTTTTGATTGCGATTGAGTCTTTACAGGAAATGTCAGGCGACGCGCTTCAGCAGGTGCGCAAACTCGGTCTTGTCGACGTTGCTCACGCCATTGGCGTGAAAGTGCTCGATATGCGGTCCATGCTCGTGATGTCGCGTACGTGCCTCGATGGACGACCACTCCTCCACAAACACGAAGCGTCCAGGCTCGTTCTGATCTTCGAACAGGTCGTAACGAATATTGCCGTCTTCGTTCCGCGAGGGCTCGACAAGTGCGGACAAATCACGGCGCAGCTCGTCCTCCTTGCCGACCTTGGCCTTGAGCCCGACGACGATGAATAGTTCGCTCATTCGCTTCTTCTCCTTGCAGGAATGGCGGCGACAATTCTCGGCCGCCGCCATCTTCAGGCCTCAGGCGTTCACAGGACTTTTGCTGCCTCGTTGTTGGCCTTCTCAGGGTTGAAGCCATCGAAGCTTTCGAAGACATCCATGAAGCCCGGAACGGTGGTTTCGCGGGCCCAGTCGCGCTGGAGCTCGCAATACATCTGTACGCGGCTGATCAGCTTGGCGCCTGCCTGCTCCATGCGGCGCAAGGCCGCCTCGTGCGCGGCGAGCGAGGTGCCGCCGACCGCATCGACTGGCACATAAACCTCGTAGCCCTCCTGAATCGCGTCGAGCGCCGGGAACGTCAGGCACGCCTCTGTCCAGAGCGCTGTCATGATGAGCTTCCGGCGGCCGATCGCCTTGACCGCCTGCTTGAATTCGGTGTCCTCCCAGCTGTTGATAGAGGTGCGGTCGTAGGTTGGCAGGTGGCCGATCACGTCCTGCAGTTCCTGGATCGGCGGCTTGTTGCGGCCGGTCGCCACGTTGACGGTCGAGTGGATGATAGGGAGCTTGTAATTGACTGCCGCCTTGGCGACGCTCGTGATGTTGAAGACGAGTTCGTCGCGCGGCATCGAGCGAATCGAGGAGACCTGGATGGGCTGGTAGTCGATGATGATCAGCGCCGAATTCTCCGGCGACAGAAGCTGGTCGGTGTGGGGATTGCGGATCGTTTCACTTGCCATTGGTGGGTCCTTTCTGCGGTTGAAATGAAAATTAGCTCAGGCCGGCCAGCCTCAAGCGGAGCGCGTCCAGCTCGGCGTCAGGCTTCTGGCGGACGGCACTAAGCATCTGCTCAGTGTCGCGTCCGATTGCAGCGCGGCTCGGCGCGGGACGTTGCTCGGCAAGCTCGACCACCCGCGCTGCAGCCGCAGCAGGATCGATCTCGTCCGCCTGCACGCTTCCCGACCTGCTGGCGAAGGCGCCGAACGTCTTGCCGTAGAGTCTGCGTTGTTCGGCCGTCATTGCGTTCCCGATCCGCGCGAGAGCTCCGCTCGCCGCTCCAGCGCCCATCGACATGTTGCCGATGGAGACCACCACGACATCGATGCCGAAAGGCTTCAATTCGGCCCGGTAGACCGCAGCAAACACCTCCATCGCTGCATGCGCTGCTTCGGATGGTCCGCTGAAGGGCAACGGCAAGCTCGCCATCCACGAACTGATCTGCACGATCCGTCCGCGTGCCGCCCGCAAGGCCGGCAGGAAAGCGTTGGTCACCGAGATCACGGCGAAGACATTGCAGTCGAACTCGTGCCGAATGTCGTCGAGCTGGAGGGTTTCGATCGGACCTTGGGTTAGGATGCTGGCATTGTTGATGAGAAGATCGAGCCCGGCGTTACCGAGCGCATCCGTGACACCGCAGGCCCACGCCTCCACCGACGTCGTCTTGGTCACGTCGCAGACGGTAAGACTGACCCGCCCGCCGGAAGCGTTCTTCAGATCGCGTGCTTCCGCCGCCGACTCGGCCGTACCGAAGACGATGTAGCCCCTGGCTGCGAGTGCGAGCGCGATGTCGCGGCCCAGCCCCGCGCCCGCGCTGGTGATGACGACCGAACGCCCTATCCGTAGAGAAGCCGATCGCATCACGCGTCCCCTTGCCGAGATGAACTGCCACTCACGAGTTTGCCAGAGCCGCTCGTACGATCGGCGCGACTTCGCTTCCCAGGAGCTCGATCGAGCGCTTCATCGCGGCGGTTTCGAGCGACGCGGTACTCATCTGGAAGGTGATGCGCGTGACGCCGCCGAGTGCCTCGCTGGCGTGGAGCATCTTGGCTGCGACCGTCGCCGGTTTGCCGACCAGGAACGCGCCGTCGGGCCCCGCCATGTCGTCGAACTGCCGGCGCGTCGGCGGCGACCAGCCACGTTCGCGGCCGATCTTCGCCATCAGATGCGCCCAACCGGGAAAGAAGGCATCGACGGCTGCCGCATCGGTCTCGCCGACGAAGCCCATTGCGTGGACGCCAACCTTGAGCTTTTCGGGATCATGCCCGGCGCGCGCGCCGGCTTCGCGATAGAAGTCGACGAGCGGGCGGAAGCGCTCGAAGCTGCCGCCGATGATCGCCACCATCAGCGGGAGGCCAAGCGCGCCGGCGCGAGCGAAGGATTGTGGTGTGCCGCCAACGCCGATCCACAGCGGCAGCCGCGGCTGGTGGGGGCGCGGGAAGACGCCCTGGCCGGTGAGTGCCGGACGGAAGCGGCCTTCCCAGGTGATGTTGGTCGTCTCGCCGAGCTTCAGGAAGAGATCGAGCTTCTCGGCGAAGAGGTCGTCATAGGCTCGCGTGTCCAGACCGAACAACGGATAGGCTTCGCCAAACGACCCTCGGCCGACGACGATTTCGGCCCGGCCCTTGGCGATCAGGTCGAGGGTCGCGAACTCCTGGAAGACGCGCACGGGGTCGGCGGCGCTCAGGACCGTCACCGCGCTCGTCAGGCGAATTTGGCTGGTGCGGGCCGCGGCGGCGGCGAGGATGATCGTGGGCGCAGAATCAAGGAATTCAGCGCGATGGTGCTCCCCGATGCCGAAGACGTCGAGCCCGATCCGGTCGGCGACTTCGACCTCCTCGAGAAGGTCGGCCATGCGGTCGGTCGCCGACCGGAGCTTGCCCGTTACCGGATCCGGGAGCACGGCGGCGAAGCTGTCGATTCCGATTTCCATGAGAACTCACCGCGATTTGCGTAGTCGCGCGTATGGCTGGAGGAACTGGTTGTCGATCATGCCGGCCGCCTTGCATTCAGGCATGGGCAGCCGTCTTGTAAGGACGGGGATGACGCAGCTCGATAAGCAATCGGCTTGTTCGCAACGGATCGCTAAAGACGCTCGTCATCCCCGCCCGAATCAGCGCGCGGCGCGTGGCACCGGCGTGTTGAGCAGCTGCTGCTCCCACAGGTAGGCAATGCCGCTGCCACCGACATGCTGGATGAGCACGTTGGTCAGTTCGGCGGCATGCTCGGTGCGCGCCCAGTCGCGCTGCCACTCGCTTGCCAGCGCCAGCCACGTCATCATGTTCGCGCCGGCTGCGATCATACGCTGGATGCCGACTTCGTGCGCCTCGACCGAGGTGCCGCCCGACGCATCGGTGATGACCGTCACGTCCCAGCCCTCGCCGAGCGCCTGGATCGTGGGCATCGCAACGCAGATCTCGGTCCACAGGCCGGCGATGATCAGCTGCTTGCGGCCCGTCGCCTTGACCGCGTCCACGACCTTCTGGTCCTGCCAAGTGTTGATGAACGTCCGGTCGATCACCTCCTGGCCAGGGAACACGTCGGTGATTTGGGGGAAGATGAGACCGCCCCGTTCTGCGATTACGCTCGTCAGGATGGTGGGAACCCCAAAGGCCTTGGCGGTCTTCGCCAGGGCCGTCGTGTTGTTGACGACCATGTGCGGGTCGTGGCTATTCAGGTTCGCGAGCTGGTAGGGCTGATGGTCGATCAGAACGAGTACCGAGTCCTCGGGACGAAGAAGCGACGCAAGGCCGTTGCGAAAGGTCATAACTATCCTGTGCTGCCGTTAGGTGAGGCTGATTTGCGGGGAGACATGCGCCGCCTGCGACGATGTCCACGTGGACACTGCCATTCCCATTTGCGATACGGTAGCGCCAACCCGCGCCACACAGTGTCGCAAAAGCAGGAACGCTAAATTGGACATCGAAGAACTGCGAACATTCGTGGAAGTCGCTGACGCCGGAGGCGTGTCATCTGCTGCGCGCCGGCTCGGCGTCTCCAAGTCGATCGTCAGTCGGCAGCTCGCTCGGCTTGAAGCAGACCTC
>NZ_JAQMIL010000094.1:0-34360 GCF_029990105.1 Bradyrhizobium sp. Arg237L
AAGCTTCGCAGCCATGATCCATCTGACCGCTGCCGTGATAAACTCCCGATGAATCCCAACAGACCCTAGACTGGCCAGCTCTATGAACCATCCTTTCAAATCGCCGGTGCCCATACCGGTATTCCTGCGCTCCTCCTGATTCCAATCGACAGCATCTGCGGGATTGTCAGGCGGCAGCGATCGATTGGTCTTCCGAGCATGATTGTAAATGGCCCGCAGCGTCCGCATGCTGCCATTCGCCATGTAAGGACCGTTCTCCTTGGTAAGCTGATCATGTTTTTCGGCGACGCGACCGGGATCGTTCGCGAGATCGAGCAGAGGGGTGTCAAGCCATTCCGAAAAGATACGTTCGACGTGATCGCGATAGCCGCTTATCGTTTTCTCGCTACGGCCTTTTCGGATCAAGTGGGCTTCCAGATAGCGTTGCCAAGCCTGGTTCAGGGTAGCGGCCGCTACGGCACTATTCCCCTCGGTTCCGGCCTGTCCGGCCCTTCCGTCTAGCCTCTCTTTCGGGTGCTGCCCTTTGCTGATCTGAGCAAGATATTCCCTGGCAATCGCGCGGGCCGCTCGAGTCGTCAACTCGCTGGCATCTCCAATCGACACTCTGATGGAAGAGGCCCGCTTTCCTCGTTGTCTAAGATCACCTTGAACAGTGAAGGTCCTTTTCCGCTTCCCCACGACCACGAAGAAGCCTTTCAACTCGGTGTCGCGAGCCAGATACCAGCCATCTTCAGGAGTCGGTAGCTGAGCGATGGCCTTGTCGCTGAGAGCAATGCGAATGTCGGTCATGGGGGCGGACGTGAACTGCTAAAACGGTTTTCAAACGGTTTTGGCGAGCCGAGGTATTTGAAGGTCTGGGTTCGCTGGACTGCGAAGCTATGCGACAAGTCCCTATAAATAAAAGACCTTCTTGGACGTTGTCGTAGTGTGGCGCAGATTTAGAAATCGTAGAGAGGTGCTGGTTTTGAACTCTTAATCAGCGGGTCCCAGGTTCGAGCCCTGGTGCGCCCACCAAAGCAAAATACCTTCTTCCTCAACAAGTTACCGGCATGGTCGCCGAGAACAAAACGGGTCTCGTGCGACGTTTTCTTGTGGTCGCCCGCCGCACGGCCAGGTTGCTCTACGGCTTTTCCTTTGTTTCTGTATCTTCACCCAATTCGATACAGCGCGCAGATCCGATGGTACAGATCGATTACGTGCTCGTCGTAGAATAGGATACTAGGGGGCGCAAAACGGACAATCTGCTCTGCCCGTGGCTGCAGAGTACGGCTTGCTGCAGAACCAAAACCGGATTGTTCGCGTAGGGGGGCGATTCGCTCCTCTGCGACACCAGCTACGATTTCCTACGCCAGACTACGATTGTCTGCGATTTTGTCCTCCTGACGGCGGCGGTAGGATGCCGCTGGTGCGATTGCATCACCTGTGAAACGGCGGAGAATATCTGGGTCCTACGAGCCTGGCTTGTCGGGCCAGCAAGGAGCTTCAAATTCGCGCTGAGCATGCGGGCCGGCAGCTTTTTCCCCAAAGCTCAAGCTCCTCCCATCTGTCGCTTGTCTTGTTGGACCTATGTGCATTGAGTAATCCAGGTGATTTGTGGGCTCCTTCGAATGCGGAGTTTCGATACTAGGTGCCTCGCCACTTCAGCAACTTGAGCCCTGGTCGGAGCGCGATCGAGAGCGGGCTGTCATACTTCGTCCAGAACTCATCCTGAGAAGGTCGACGCTAGCGATACGTCCGGAATCCGAGACCAGGAAAGGTTGCTACTCTCGGCAGGCCGAGCTTGGTGCGTCGCCTGATTAAGGCGACTGAAGCCGGGTCGCTATGAAGTGGGTAACCTTGGGCTCGGCCGTCGCGCCGAACTCGCGGATCGCGTCCTGAACGATCCGGTCCGCGTTCGTCACGCGCTGGTGTTGTCGGAGATGCTCGAGCCAGGATGCGACCATAAACGTTTCCAGGAAGCGTCCGTTCTCAGCGGCATCCTCGAAGATGTCCCAGGCATAGGCGCCGTCGCGCCGCCTCTGTAGGCCCAATTCCATGACGGCGGAAAGGAAGGCGTCGCGCCTTTCCGGAGCGATGAGGTACTCGACCGTGACGAGCACGGGCCCGCGATCCGCGCCGGCATCGATGGTCAATATCGGCGCCGGCCAATGCATCGACGGTGCAAGGTCGATTCCGGCACCGGCCTGAAGCTTCCAACGCCAGGTCAGCACAATCCCGGCGACGGCGCCCGCTGCGGCGACGAAATGCGCCGCCGGCAGGCCCAGTTCCGAGGCGAACTGTCCCCAAAGGGCGCTGCCGGCGGTCATCGCGCCGAAGAACACCGTGACGAACATGGCCAAGCCGCGCCCGCGGACCCAATCGGGCAGCGAGACCTGAACCGAGACGTTGACCGTCGCGAGAACGACGATCCACGAGACGCCTGCGAGCAGGCAAGCCGAAAGACCGATCGCCGCGTGATGGGCGATGCCGAGCAGGATCAGACTGAGCGCCGTTCCGAGCGTGCCCGCAGCAACGAGCCGGTCTGGTCCCAGGGTCGTCTTCATCCAGGACAGCGCGAACGCACCCACGACGGCGCCGACCCCGATGGCTCCGAGCAGAATACCGTAGAGTTCTGGACCGCCCGCGATCTGATCGCGCGCGACGAGCGGGAGCAATGCCCAATAGGCGCTCGCGAAGAAGAAGAACGCCACCGCCCTGATGAGCGTGGCGCGGAGGCTCGGATTGAACCGCGCATGGCGGAAGCCGATCACCATGGCGCCGGCGAGCCGCTCCGGTGGCAGCCCACTCCCTTGCGGGGACGCCGGGCGCCACCAAAGCAGGGCGCCGATCACGGCGAAATTGCTCAGCGCGTTGATCCAGAATGGTGCGGCGATGCCCAGTCCGCCGATGACCACGCCGCCCAGCGCTGGCCCGATGGCTCTGCTGATGTTGACGCCCACACCGTTGCTGGCGACTGCCGCCGCCAGGTCTTCCTTCGGGACAAGCTGAGGGACGACCGACTGCCACGCGGGCGCGGTGAATGCAGCGCCGGCGCCGAGCAGGAAGGTGAACAGCAGCAGGATCGGCGGAGTGACTAGATTTAGTCCGACGAGCACCGCGCTTACTCCCGCGACGGTCGTGAGGGCGATCTCGCAGCCGATCAGAAAACGGCGCTTGTCGACGGTATCCGCCAGCGCGCCGGCCGGTAGCGCGAACAGGAACATCGGAAGGCTGCTCGCGACCTGAACCAGGGAAACCGTGAGCGGATTGGCATCGAGATTTGTCATAAGCCATCCGGACGCGGCGTTGTACATCCAGGTGCCAACGTTGGCGACGACGGTCGCGATCCACACGACGGTGAACGTGGTGTGCCGAAACGCGATCCACGGAGAAGCGTTGCGCGCAGCGACCGATTGGATGGGCTTCTCGTTGGATGGAGGCATCGTATCTACTCGACCGATCGAACGGTGATCGTCGACGGATCATGGCACCAGTTGGGACGAAGTGCCGGAGCAAGGTTTCGGACCGCCATCCTTGGTCAAGCCAGTCGGGAGTGATTGCAGGATTTCACGGCGCTTTGTACGATTGCGTCGCCGCAACGGCAAAATGGCCACATTTTGGCGTGGGACGGTTCGGTTATCGGGAGAAAGTCCAAGACGCCTAGTGAAGTTCGGGAGTTGTGTGTCCTGGACGACCGGCAACCGCAGCGGGAACGAAGGCCGGCAAGTAAGCATGACGCATCGCACGGACGGCCTTGGGGCCGCGAATTGGACATCAGCCACGTGAGCGCGCGAGGGATTCATCACGTTACGGCGATCGTCGGCGATGTACGGCGCGCCGCCGACTTCTATTGCGGTGTGCTGGGGCTCAAACGCGTCAAGAAGACCGTCTGCTACGACGACCCGGGCAGCTATCATGTTTACTACGGCGACGACCTCGGGGTTCCCGGCACCGTGATCAGCACGCTTGCCTGGAATTGCGTGACGCCGGGCTTAGCCGGCGTCGGCGAAGTCGTTCAGACGGCTTTTCGCGCAGCTCCGTACTCCCTTGACCAATGGGCTGATCGGCTGGATGCCTTCGATGTGCCCCACCGTTCGCAAATGTCGCCCTTTGGGGAGCGGATGCTCTGTTTTGCGGATCCCGACGGTACGGCGATCGCGCTGGTCGAGACACTGGAAGAACCGTCGCAGAGGGCCGATCGCAATGCGCCGGCCGCCTGCCTGCTGTACGGCCTCCACGATATCACGCTCAATGTCCGCGAGGAGGACGCAACCATCGATATCCTGCAGCAGGTCTTCGAGTTCGAACTGGTTTCCCGAAGGGATGGGACTATTCGCTTCGCGGCGCATGATGGTCCGGGCGGTGCGATCACCTTGCACGTGATCGGGAAGTCCTCGCGGGGACGCCTCGGCGGCGGTACCATCCGGCATGTCGCCTTCCGCTCTCGCGATTTCGACGACCGATCGGAGATGGTCGAGAAGCTTCGTTCAGCGTACGGCATCGTGGTGAGTGATCCGATAGAGCGAACCTACCTGAACGCGGTGGGCTTTCGCGCGCCCTGCGGCGTCCTGTTCGAGATCGCGACCGACGGTCCGGGATTCTCGGTCGACGAGGCGCCCGGGCGATTGGGCGAGAAGCTTCAACTTCCCGCTTTCCTCGAAGAGCGTCGCCTCGAATTGCAGGCGATCCTTCCTCCACTCAATTAGATCGCTTGACGGCCCGTTTCGTCCTGGTGTGTGGGACTCCTTCATGAGCCGACTTACCTTCCATGAAGTCGGTGAGGCGAGGGCAGACGAAGTCGAGGAATGCTTTCACGCGAAAGGGCAACCGCGGCCCGCCATGGTAGAGTGCGTGGATCTGCTCGTCGTCACCGACCGTACCTTTGAGCACTTCGACCAGGCGACCGGCGGCCATATCGTCGCGAATGTGATAGTCGGCCAGCCTTGCGAGGCCGATTCCTGCGATCGCCATCCTCCGCAAGGTTTGGGCGTTGTTCGCAACGAGCGGACCGCTGACCCGTCGATCGACGATGCGACCGCTTTCCTTCAGAGGCCAGACCGGCGCGGAACGCCGGAAGTTGAATCCGAGGCACCTGTGACGGGAAAGATCCGCGATACTCTTGGGTTCACCCATGCGCTCGACGTAGCCCGGAGATGCGACGATCCTTCTCTTCACGACCCCGATGCGCCTGGCGACCATCGCGGAGTCCTGCAGGGAGCCCACGCGAAAGGCGATGTCCGCTCGATCGAGGTACAGGTCGACGATCTCGTCGGAGAGCGAAATATCGACCATGATGCCGGGGTGAGTTTCCCAAAAGGCCGGGAGCAGAGGTTCGAGGCCGAGGATGCCGAACGACACTGTGGTGTTGACGCGGATCGTTCCGCCGGCCGCCGCGGCGCCTCGAGAGACGCTCCGTTCAATGCTGTCGAGTTCGGCGACGAGCGCGAGGCTCTTCTCATGGTACATCCGACCTTCGGAGGTCAAAGCCAAGCGTCGCGTGGAGCGCTCGAATAGTCGGACGCCCAGCCGCGTCTCGATCCGTCCGATGAGTTTGCTGACCGTGGACGGCGTCATCAGAAGGCGGCGGGCTGCCTCGGAATAGTTTCCAGCTTCCACCACGCGGAGGAAGACCTGCATTTCGCCAACACGATTGTCCATGCCCCGACCATCTATGAAGCTGTTTCACAAATAATGTGGAATGCGGGCGGATATCAAGTCCGGGTTTCTTCACCTATCGTCGGTCATCGTTTCCGTTTCGACGCATTTTTCCGATCGGCACGTCGCTCTCGATGGTCGCTCGTTCGGCGACTTGAACGAAGGCGATTATCTCTCTATGAGAATTTTGTTCGACGGACGCGCACTGGAATGTGGTTCGTCCTTCTCGATAGCGTGTTCGGTGGCGGATGGCTTTGGACGTTCCAATGAAGGAAGCGGCTGATAGCAGGTCTGGCGGCTTCTATGGTCGTCGCCTGAGTCAGCACCTCGGTATGGAAGGCGACTGCCTGCTACGCGTCCACCGCGAGGGACAGTTGACGCTCGCGATGACCCGACTGACCTGCTCCCACTTCGTTCGGGAACGGACGGCGGCCATCCCTTCCGAACCAGCCTTCAGCATCCTGCACCAGCTCGGCGACCTCGAAAGGCATTCCTGCTGGCTCGCCGGTAAGGCCAGGTATTCGGGGGCCTTCGGCGCTGGTACCGTCAGCGTCATCAATCTGATGGACAATCCCCAATGCGAATTCAGGGGGCCGTTCGACGCCGTCCAATACTACGTTCCGCGGCGCGCCCTTGACGAATTCGCCCAAGAGCATGGAGCCAAGCCGATCGCGACGCTCAAATGGAGCAGAGATCAGCGCGATCCCTACCTCTCGACCTTGTCCAGCGTGCTCCTCAGCGCGGTCGAGCAGGATCCGGAGACCAATCAGCTCTTCCTGGATCAGATCGGTTTGAGCCTGCTCGCTCATTTTGCGCAGACCTATGGTGGCATGCGCCCGCGGGATAGTGCGGTCGGCGGAGGTCTTGCGCCGTGGCAGGAGCGCCGCGCTAAGGAGATCATGCGGACGCGACTTGCTACCAGCCTGACGATCGCCGACGTCGCCGCGGAATGCAAATTGACGCCCAGCCACTTCGCAAGATCGTTCCGGCGCAGCACGGGTGTCGCTCCGCACGAATTCCTCTCGCAACTCCGGATCGACGAGGCCAAACGTCTCATGCTGAGCACGAAGCTTCCGCTCGCCGACATCGCGCTCATCTGCGGCTTCGGAGACCAAAGTTACTTCACCAGGGTGTTCTCCCGCAGCGTGGGCGCAAGCCCCGGAGCCTGGCGGCGGGCCCGGACCGAGGGTTAACTAAATCCGGGCGCGCTTGCGTCTCAAGCGGGATGGATCATGTCGCGGGCGTAGGCCAGGCCGATCCCGTATCCACCCGCATGGGATTCGACGATGGCGCGAGCGCCGTCGTAGGTTTCGTGCCGCGTCCAGTCACGCTGCATCTCCAGAAGTACTTGGATCCACGAAGTGAGGCGGGCGCCGGCGGCCTCCATTCGGCCGAGTGCCAGTTCGTGACTCGCCGTCGTGAGCCCTCCGCAGGCGTCGCCGACGACGTAGACCTCCAAGCCGGCCGACAATGCCGACAACACGGCGAAGCTCACGCATGCCTCGGTGAGCAGGCCCGAGACGATCAAACGGTTTCGACCGGTGGCAAGCACGGCTTCGCGTGCCTTGTCGTCTTCCCACACGTTCATGCTGCGCCGGTCGATCGGCTCGATGCCGGGCAGTGCTGACTTGATGGCCGGCATCAGCGGCCCGCTGTACACCTTCGTCGCGGAGGTCGAAGCGACGACCGGCAGGCCGAACACTGTCGCGGTCTTTGCCAGCGCGATGGCGTTGTTCATGAGGACCTGCCGGTCGATCGAACCAACTCCGAACGCCAGGCCGGCCTGTTGGTCGACCAGGAGCAGGGCGCAGTCCTTTGGTTCGAGCAGATGAAGTGGATTCGGCGGCATCTGGTTTCTCCGACTAAGATTTCAGGAATGTGAGGAGGTCTTCATTGACCTGGTCGGCTGCGTCGTCGTCGTTGCGTGAGGAGCGTCCGAATAGGTCTTCAACCCAGTCCTTGTAGTAAAAGCTGGGTATCACCTCGCAATTTCAGCAATGCCATCGATCACTCCCGTGACGAGGCGATGAGGGCTGCTACGTCGTCTTCAGATCGCCCTCGGTCCTCCTGCACGCAAAGGTCGCGGATGGAGAACCCTTTGGCTTGGACTATCTGCGCGTCCTTTGGACATGCTGGCGATCTCGGACGAGAGGCTGCTGGGCGCGTGTGCGGCGATTGTCGCTCGTGAGCAGATCATCGGGCCGGAGTCCAAGCCGCGACGAAATCGTCCAAGCGCCGGGCGGCGTTCAAGGTTCACATGCGGCCGCTTGCACCCATCCGCTTTCGTTTGATCGGTCACGTCGATCACAAGGAGACCTTCTCGATGTCGAAGCTCGAAATGCTCAGCCCGGAAAATAGCGCCATCGCACTGATCGACTACCAGCCGGCAATGTTTCAAGGCGTTCAGTCGCATGACCGCTTGGTCACGATCAACAACGTCCAGATTCTTGCAAAGGCTGCCAAGCTCTTCAAGATTCCGACCGTTCTTTCGACCGTCGCTAGAGACTCCTTCTCCGGCCCCTTCATTCCGGAGGTGACCTCGCTGTTCCCGAACCACGACATCATTGATCGAACGTCCATGAATTCGTGGCTCGATGCCAATTTCCGAAAGGCTGTGGCCGCCACCGGTCGCAAGAAATTTGTCTTGGCGGGCCTTTGGACTGAAGCGTGTGTGCTCTTCCCGACGCTGGACATGCTGAAGGAAGGATACGAGGTCTACATTCCCGCGGACGCGTGCGGCGATCTCTCGCTCGAAGCACACAACCGAGCCATGGAACGTGCGATCCAAGCGGGCGCGGTTCCCACCACCTCTTCGCAGTACGCCTACGAACTCCAGCAGGACTGGGCGCGCAGCGAGACTTACGAGGGCATGATGGACATCCAGCGTGCACATTCGCCGTACGGAATTCAGATCCGGTTCTCAAAGTGGGCGCTCGGAGAGCACGCGTCCGAGGGCAGCACGAAGGTGGCCTGACGTCGGCCCCGTCCCATCGAGAGTGGTGCGATGAAGATCTACCTCTTGTCACTCGGCGCCGGCCTTTTGGTCGGCGTCGTCTACAGCCTCCTCAACGTGCGTTCGCCGGCCCCGCCGCTGGTGGCCCTGGTCGGTCTTCTCGGCATCCTGGCCGGTGAACAGATCGTTCCCGTCGCCCGGCAACTGATGTCCGGGCACGGGCTCGGATCCGCGTGGCAACAGGCCAAGTGCGCTCCGCACATGTTCGGGATGCTGCCCGGACGTCAAAGCGATCAATCGAAGAGCGCTTCCTCGCTCGAAGATCTGGAGAAACACTCATGAGCACGGTACCGGACGTCATCTTGCATCGCGGTCTGTTCACGACGCTCGATCGCACGAACCCGACGGCTTCGGCCGTGGCCATCGCCGACGGCCGGTTCGTCGCCGTCGGACGCGATCATGAGGTGATGAAGCTCGCAGGTCCCGCCACGAAGATGGTCGATCTCAAGGGGCATCGCGTGCTGCCTGGTCTGATCGACAACCACCTCCATATCATCCGCGGCGGTCTGAACTTCAACATGGAGCTTCGATGGGACGGCGTGCGTTCGCTCGCGGATGCGATGGACATGTTGAAGCGGCAGGTCGCCGTCACGCCGCCGCCGCAATGGGTGAGGGTGGTCGGCGGATTCACCGAACACCAGTTCGCGGAGAAGCGACTTCCGACGATCGACGAGCTCAACGCCGTTGCCCCTGACACGCCGGTCTTCCTGCTGCATCTCTACGACCGGGCCATCCTCAACGGAGCTGCGCTGCGGGCCGTCGGTTATACGAAAGATACGCCTGAACCGCCGGGCGGCGAGATTACGCGCGACGCGAAGGGCAATCCCACGGGACTGCTGCTCGCCAAGCCGAACGCCAACATCCTCTACGCGACGCTCGCCAAGGGACCCAAGCTGCCCTTCGACTACCAGGTCAACTCGACCCGTCACTTCATGCGGGAATTGAACCGGCTGGGTGTCACCGGGGCCATCGATGCCGGCGGTGGATTCCAGAACTATCCGGAAGACTACGCGGTTATCCAGAAGCTGGGCCAGGAAGGTTTTCTGACGATCCGGCTCGCCTACAATCTCTTCACGCAGAAGCCGAAGGGCGAGAAGCAGGATTTCCTCAACTGGACGAAGACCTCGAAATACAAGCAGGGCGACGACTACTTCCGGCACAACGGCGCCGGCGAAATGCTGGTGTTCTCGGCGGCCGATTTCGAGGATTTCAGGGTCGCCCGTCCGGACATGCCCCCGGAGATGGAGGGGGAACTCGAGGAAGTCGTTCGTGTCCTTGTGCAGAACAAATGGCCGTGGCGGCTCCATGCGACCTACGACGAGACGATCTCGCGGGCGCTGGACGTGTTCGAGCGGGTCAACCAGGACTTGCCTCTGGATGGGCTGCACTGGTTCTTCGATCATGCCGAGACGATCTCGGACCGGTCGATCGACCGCATCGCGGCGCTCGGAGGCGGCATCGCCGTGCAGCACCGGATGGCCTATCAGGGCGAATACTTCGTCGAAAGATACGGGGCGGGAGCCGCCGAGGCCACGCCGCCGGTCAAGAAGATCATCGACAAGGGCGTCAAGGTCTCGGCCGGTACCGACGCGACGCGCGTGGCTTCCTATAACCCCTGGGTCTCGCTGTCCTGGCTGGTCACGGGCCGCACCGTCGGGGGGCTGCGGATCACACCGCCGCGCAATTGCCTCGATCGCGAGACGGCGCTGCGGATGTGGACCGAAAACGTGACGTGGTTCTCGAACGAGGAGGGCAACAAGGGCCGCATTCAGGTGGGCCAACTCGCCGACCTGATCGTGCCGGACCGCGACTACTTCTCCTGCAGCGAGGCCGAGATCGCGGATACGACGTCGCTGCTGACCATGGTCGGCGGGAGGATCGTGTTCGGAGCAGGCGACTTCTCCAAGCTCGAGAGCGTCTCGCCGCCACCCGCGATGCCGGACTGGTCGCCCGTCCGACGCTTCGGCGGCTATGCCGCCTGGGCGGACGATAAGGCAAAGGCGAAGGAAAGCAGCCTCGCCATGAAGGCCATGCAGATGTGCGGCTGCGCCAACTCCTGCGGCGTGCACGGACACGATCACGCCGCCGCCTGGTCGAGCCGTCTTCCGGTTTCCGACTTGAGGAGCTTCTGGGGCGCCCTCGGGTGCGCATGCTGGGCCGTCTGACATGGCGTCCGGAGATTCGCCGAACTGGGTTTCCGCGATCCTGCGCTGGCCGTTTCTGTGGCATGCGGCCAGGCTGGCGCTGGTCTCGGCCTACCTGTTCGGCGGCATGACCAAACTGCTCGACTTCGCGGGCGCGGCGGCCGAGCAGGAACACTTCGGCCTGCATCCGGGCTGGCTGTGGGCGGCGGCCGCTATCGTGATCGAACTCGGCGGTTCTCTGCTCGTCGTCGTCAATCGCTTCGTGTGGCTCGGCGCCGGCGGGCTCGGTGTTCTGACGTTCGTCGCGATGCTCACCGCCAACGCGTTCTGGACGATGGGGAGCCATGAGAGATTCATTGCTACCAACGCCTTCTTCGAACATCTCGGGTTGATCGCGGGTCTCGTCGTCGTATCGATTGCTTCCGACGGGGCCTGCTTCCGCCCTAGCCGCGCTGCGCGATCTCAAGCTACCTAAGGAGTCTCTCAATGAAATCGACAAGGATATTCGCTCTCCTGGCGCTTGCCGCGGCTGTCGCGGCGACGACGCCGGTCGTCGCAAAGGATGCAACGAAGTCCAAAGAGGCGGGGCTTGCCGTCGCCCCCCAATACGACACGACCCACGTCTACGTGGCGCCCGAGGACGTGGACAAGTTCGTGACGAGCTTCCTCGCGACCTTCGGCGGCAAGAGCACCAAGCAGGTGGTGGCGACCGTCACGCCCACGCCGAGCAGCACCACGTCGCAACTGCTGCAGACGCCTGTGGGCACGGTCTCGCTGTTCGGCTTCAAGACGCCAATCCCATATCCGTTCGGCGCCGAGCGCAACGGCTATCTTGTCACCGACCTCGACGAGGCGATCAAGGCGGCGCGCGCCGCGGGCGCCGACGTGTTCGTGTCGACCTTCCCGGATCCCATCGGGCGCGATGCCGTGATCCAGTGGCCTGGCGGCGTCAACCTGCAGCTCTACTGGCACACGACGAAGCCCGACTACGCCGCCTTCGAGCGGGTTCCGGAGAACCGCGTGTACGTCTCGCCCGACAGGGCAGGCGCCTTCACGCGGAGCTTCCTGACGTTCTCCCGCGGCACGATCGTCTCTGATGATGCGAAGGCGCCCGGCGTCGAGATCGGAAGATCGGATGCGACCTACAGGCGCGTCCGCATAGAGTCCGCGTTCGGGAAGATGGTCGTGCTGGTCACCGACGGGCATCTGCCCTATCCCTACGGACGGGAGACGACGGGTTATGAAGTGGCGGACCTCGCCGCCACGCTCGCCAAGGCGAAGGATGCGGGCGCCACGGTACTCGTCGAACCCTACACGTCGGACGGCCGCTCCACGGCGTTCGTCATGTTTCCTGGCGGCTACGTCGCCGAAATACACTCGCGCGGGCCGAAGAGCGCATCGCGGGCGGATCGCAAGTGAGTTGATGTCCGCCGATGTTGGCTCGAGCCGATCTGCGCAGCTTCTGGATCGTTCTTGCACTTGCGACCTTCGGCGCCGGTGTCGACCGCGCGCGTGCGGATGACGGGGGTGCTACGCTTCCGAAGCGGCCCGCGATTCAGGCGAACCGCTGGGCGGAGGATTGGTCGGTTCTCGCCGATCCGAGACTGCGCACGGAACCGTTCGACGGCCTGAAGTACATTCCGCTTTGGGTCACCGATCCGAAAAGTTACGTCTCGTTGGGCGTCACGTTGCGCGAGCGTTTCGAGAGCAACAACGCGGCGGGCTTCGGCACCGGCAACACGCCGTCGGACACCTACCTCCTGCAACGACTGCAGGTCCATGCCGACGTTCATTTCAACGAAAACTGGCGCGCGTTCGTTGAGTTGGAGGACGATCGCGCCTTCGACAAGCTGATCATTTCGCCGGTCGATCAGGACAGGCTCGACCTTCGCCTTGCCTTCCTGGAATATGTCGACACGTTCTCGGGCGGAACCCTGAAGGCCCGCGTCGGGCGGCAGGACTTCGCCTTCGACCTGCAGCGTTTCGTATCGTCGCGGGACGGGCCCAACGTCCGGCAGTCCTTCGACGCGCTCTGGGCCGATTGGGAGACTGGCGCCTGGCGGTTCATCGGCTTCGTCAGCCGTCCCGTCCAATACTTCGATGTCCGTCCCTTCGACGACACGTCGAACGACAGCTTCCGATTCAGCACGCTGAGGGTCGAACGCAAGGTTCTCGGCGACAAGGAGCTCTCCGGCTACTATTCGCTCTACGAACGGAGCAACGCCAAATATCTGGATGCTTTCGGGGAGGAGCACCGGCACGTCTTCGATGTCCGCTTCGCGGGCAACGCGGAGCACATCGATTGGGACCTCGAGGCGATGGGGCAGGTAGGCCAGGTGGGCACGACGGACATTCGTGCCTGGGCGGTCGGCGCACGAACGGGATACACGTTCGCAAGCGCGCCATGGCAGCCTCGGGTCGGGATCCAGCTCGACGCCGCCTCCGGAGACCATCGCCCCGGAGACGGAACGGTGGGTACGTTCAATCCGCTCTTCCCGAACGGCTACTACTTCACGCTCGCCGGCTATACGGGGTATGTGAACCTGGTGCACCTCAAACCTTCCATCACCGTTAGTCCGGCGAGCCGGCTGAAAGTGATGGGCGCCATCGGGTTGCAGTGGCGCGAGACGACGGCCGATGCCATCTACGTCCAGCCCAACGTGCCAATAGCGGGGACCGCCGGCAGGGGAAGCAATTGGACAGGAGCATACGGACAGCTCCGCGTCGACTACGCGTTCAACGACCACCTCACGGGCGCCATCGAAGCGGTGCATTTCGCTGTCGGCGACACGATCATCCGCGCCGGTGGACACACCAGCAACTATCTCGGCGTGCAACTCCAATACGGTTGGTAAGATGCCACGAAATATACTCCTGCTTCCACTTCTGATGAGCCTGAATGCGGGTTTCGTCGATACCGCTGGATTTCTCGCGCTCCAGGGATTGTTCACCGCGCACGTCACCGGCAACTTCGTCACCTTCGGAGCGGCCATGGTGCTCGGGACTTCCGGCGGCTTTGCGAAACTTCTGGCGCTCCCGGTCTTCTGCCTGGTCGTGATCGGAACTCGGGTCTTCAGCTTCGTTCTGCCCGCGATCGGCTTGCCGATCTTTCGCTCGATGCTCGCCATCAAGACGCTGCTTCTGGCGGCGGGCGCCGGCTGCGCCGTTTACTTCGGACCGTTCCTCCAGGGCGATAGCTGGCAGGCGATCTGCACCGGCATGATCCTGGTCGCCGCCATGGCCATTCAGAACGCCGCGCATCGCATCCACATGGGTACGGAGCCTCCGAGCACCTTGATGACGGGCACGACCACGCAGATCATGATCGACGTCGCCGACGTGCTGCGGGGCGCGCCGGTCTCGGTGTTGACCGCGGCCAAGCCGCGTCTCGGCAAGATGGCGGCAAGCGTAGCTGCCTTCGCGCTGGGGTGCGCTGCCGGCGCATGCCTCTACGCGAAGCTTGGTACGTGGTGCTTCGTCCTCCCACCGCTGATCGCTTTGCCGGCCGTGTTCCTGGCGCCCGCCGAGCCGAAGTGACGCCGCGAGAATGGATCGGCGAAACGACGGCGGATGAACGGAGAGTTCGCAGTCATGACACGGCTCGTTGAAGTTTGGGCAGGACGTCCTCGATCTCGTGGCGGTGCGGCTCGAGGACGCTCGGCAGTTTCAGATCGCGGCCGAGCGTCGCTACGGGCTCGTCGACCGCGAATCCCGGAATGTCGGTCGCGATCTCGAACAGGACGCCGCCCGGCTCCCGGAAGTAGATCGAGCGGAAATAAATGCGGTCCTTCTGCTCGGTGGGATGCAGCCCATGATTGCTGATGAGCTTCTGGGCCATGGCTTCCTGTTCGGAGTCGTCCTTCGCGCGGAACGCGATGTGGTGCACGGAGCCGCGGCCCTGGCTGCCGCGCAAAAAACCCTTCGCTTCATAGATATCGACGACATTTCCCCGTACGTCGCCGGGCGCCTTGAAGCGCGTCCCGCATCCCTCCCGTGCGGTCTCGCTGAAGCCGAAAACGTCGGTCAGGATCTTTGCGGTCTTGGTCCGATCCTCGAGCAGGAGCGTGACGCCCTGGAAGCCGTGGATCGCATGCTCTGCCGGCACCTCGCCGTTGCTCCATGGAGCTTCGTCCTCGGCGCCGGCGACGCCGACGAGTGCCAGCGCCATGCCGTCCGGATCGGAGAACGCAAGCATGGACTCGCCGAAGCGCTTCTCGATCGCCTCGAACTTGATGCCCTTCTCGAGGAAGCGCTGCGTCCAATAGCTCAGCGAGCGCTGGGGCACGCGGAAAGTCGTCTGATGGATTTCGCCGACACCTCGGCGGCCTGCAGGAGCTGCTGCCCAGGGGAAGAAGGTGAGGATCGAGCCCGGCCGGCCAGTCTCGTCGCCGTAGCAGAAATGGTAGGTGGCCGGATCGTCGAAATTGACGGTCTTCTTGACCAAGCGCAGGCCGAGATTCCGGGTGTAGAAGCGAAAGTTCTTCTGCGGGTCGCCGGCGATGGCGGTGACGTGATGGATGCCTGACATCTTGCCTCCGGGTTCGAAAGAGCCGCTCGGGCTCTGGCGACACATATCGAATGGCTTTGATGCGAGAACAATCCATGCTTTCATGACGCTACTGTTTACGAATTGGCGACAATCGGGATTGAACGATGGACAAGGTGGCCAGCCTAAAGGCCTTCGTGAAAGTGGTGGAAACCGGCAGTTTCTCGGAGGCGGGCCGCCAGCTACGCCTGTCCAGGTCGGCGATCAGCAAGTACGTCGGCGATCTCGAGGAAAACCTCGGTGTGCAGCTCCTCAATCGGACCACGCGGCATGCGAGCCCGAACGAGAACGGTCAGCTCTATTTCGAACGCGCGCTCGTCATCCTTTCCGAGATGGATGCCGCCGACCAGGCCGTCACGCATTTGCAGTCGGCCCCACGCGGACTTCTGCGCATCAATGCGCCGATGTCCTTCGGCACCATAAAGCTGGGCCCGGCGCTCGCCGACTTCATGCTCAAATATCCGGAAATGCAGCTCCAACTCGTGCTGAGCGACGACCTCGTCGATCCCGTCCAGGACGGTTTCGACGTGACCCTTCGTATCGCCGAGCTCGAATCCTCCAGCCTGATCGCGCGGAAGATCACGCCTATGCCGAGGGTGATCTGCGCATCGCCGGACTATCTCGAGAAGCACGGCATGCCATCGCACCCGCGGGACCTTCGCGATCACATCTCCCTGACGTACGGCTTCCTGCTCACCGGCAACCAGTGGAAGCTGACTGGTGCCGACGGAGAGCACTGGATCCAACCCGCCTGGTCCCTGTGCGTAAACAACGCCGAGGTGCTACGCGACGTCGCCGTCAAGGGAAGGGGAGTGGCGTTGTTACCCGAGTTCATCGCCGGTGAGGCGCTGAAGAGGAAGCAACTGCAGGCGATCTTGA
Organism: Bradyrhizobium sp. Arg237L; assembly: GCF_029990105.1. NCBI lineage: Bacteria > Pseudomonadati > Pseudomonadota > Alphaproteobacteria > Hyphomicrobiales > Nitrobacteraceae > Bradyrhizobium > Bradyrhizobium sp. Arg237L. The sequence continues at coordinate 16,217 of NZ_JAQMIL010000094.1, forward strand.
AGGGCTTCTCGGCGCCGCCACTTACGCTGTATGCGATCTACCCGCCGACACGACACCTGTCGGTGAAAGTCAGGCTTTTCATCGATTTCCTCGTCGAACGCTTCGGGCGCGAACTCGATGCCCGAGGAAGTTGAAATGGCTTCCAAGACTTCCGATCCATCGCCTCGGATATATCCCCCGTCGGTCTCGTTCGTGCGAAGAGCCGGTCCGATCGCGGTCGCTGCCGGCAGCGCGGACAGCTTCGCCGAGACCGAAACCTGGCTACTGGAAGAGGCCTCCGCCGAGCGGCAGATGATCGACCTCCTGGTTAAGCTGATCTGTCGAATGAAGGTGGCTGGCTCTTCGGTCGATCGACTTACCCTGCACATCGGCACGCTTCACCCCCAGCTTGTCGGTTTCGCGTGGGTCTGGAACGCCGACGATGGATTCTGCGACGAGGTGCGGGTCGCTGACGCGACTGTCGATTCCGATGCCTACAGACTCAATCCGCTGCAGCGTATCGTCGAGACCGGCGAGACGATACGACGAGCGCCGAACGAGAGGTCGGCGCAGGACGAATTTCCGCTCATGATCGAGCTCGCGGCCGCCGGCATGACCGACTACGTTGCGATTCCCTTGTCGGGTCTGGACACACGTAACGTGATCACCGTCGCGACAAAAGCTGGCGGCGGCTTCGCCGGGGCGGAAATAGATTCATTGACCCGGCTCTTCAAACTATTCGCCTTGCATGTGCAACGGCACAGCGAGTTGAAGATCTCCGAAAACGCGTTGGCAGCCTACCTTGGTTACGGCGCCGCTGCCAAGGTGCTCGAAGGCGCAATCAAGCGCGGTGCAGGAGACTCGATCCGCGCCGTGATTTGGGTCTCGGACCTGAGGAATTTCACGCAGATGTCGGACGTTCTGGCCCCGGCCGACATGCTGGTGCTGCTGAACGCCTACTTCGAAGCGATGGCGAGCGCCGTGGCCGCTCACGGCGGCGAAATTCTCAAGTTCATCGGTGACGGCATGCTCGCCGTCCTTCCGGTGAAGATCGGCGTCGCCGAAGCGTCGCGCGCGGCCGTCTCGGCGGCGAGGGAGGCGATTGCCAGACTCGAAGCTTCTAATCGGAAAATCCGGGTCGCGTCCGACGCCGAAGGCCACCCCTTGCTGCGCGCGGGCATCGTCCTTCACGAAGGTGAGGTCTTTTTCGGCAACATCGGCGCCCCGGATCGCCTGGACTTCACGGTCATCGGCGCAGCCGTCAACGAGGCTTGCCGCGTGGAAGCGCTCACCAAGACGATAGGCCGGGACCTGCTCATGACGGAAGCCGTCGCCCGACACGTTCCCCATGATGTCGAGTATCTCGGTGAGCACCAGTTGCGAGGAATCTCCGCCCGGATGTCCGTGTACGGAATGGCGGGATGACGACTTCATTGGTCCGGCCGCTGCTCGTCAGCAGAAGGAGCCTCCATGGCTGCCGTCGACCTCCTCGGTTCTGCCAGCACTAAGCTCGCGTAGCGGTCTCTCTGCTGACGGTCTTGAGGCTCGGATAGTCGAGATATCCGGAATCCGAACCGCCATATATCCCGAACGGTTGCGGTGAGTTGTAGGGGCCGCCGGCTCGAATCCGCGCCGGAAGGTCCGGATTGGCGAGAAAGAGACGACCGAAAGCAACCGCGTCCGCCTCGCCGGAGTTGACGATCCGGGCGGCGCGCTCGGGGGTGATACCTGCGTTGACGATGAGCGGGCCGCGATAGTGTGCGCGGAATATCGGAAGCATCCTTTCGTAGTCAGGCGCCCCGGTCCAGGCGTTGGTGTCGGCGAGGTGCAGGTATGCAAGTCCGGCAGTCTCCAGCCATTGCGCGAGTGGCCCATAGGTCTCCTCCGGTTTCGGGTCCCGCGTGCTGTTGTAATCGGCGAAGGGTGATAGCCGCAGTCCTATCCGCGAACGCGGTATGACATCGGAAATCGCCGAGACAATTTCCTGAAGCAGCCGAAACCGTCCTTCGACACTCCCGCCATAGTCGTCGGTTCGCAGATTGATGGCCGGGGACAAGAACTGATGTATCAAATAGCCGTTGGCGCCGTGGATCTCGACGCCATCGAATCCTGCGCGAACGGCGTTAGCGGCCGCGAGCCTGAATTCGTTCACGACGCCTTGAATCTCTCCGAGAGTTATCGCGCGCGACGGCGTAGCGGTGATCCGCACATATGCGCCGTTGGCAAGGAGCGCCCACACCTGCAGCCGATCCAGATCGTCGTTCACGCCCGACGGAGACGGCGGTTGCTTGTCGGACAGCAGGCCACGCGCACTCGCGCGTCCGGCGTGCCAGAGCTGCGCGACAACGCGCCCCCCTTCTTTGTGGATACGACCGACGACCGCTTTCCATCCCTCGGTCTGTTCGTCGGTCCACAGACCGGGCGTCCGGTCGAACGCGAGGGACATCGGTCCCACGTTGACGCCTTCGGTAATGATGAGGCCGGCGCTCGCGCGCGCGGCGTAGTATTCCGACGCCGAGGGATTGATGATGCCCCGCTCGTCGGCGCGCGAGCGCGTCATCGGGGCCATGACTATCCTGTTGGCGAGATCGAGATCGCCCAGGGTCGTCGGATGAAAGAGATCTGCCATATTTCACATTCCTTCGAGTTTCGGATCCTGGTCGATCGGGCTAGTCGGTGCTTCTTTCGCGCGACCAGCGATTTCCCAGCGCAAGACCGTATTGGTAGAGAGCGCTCCCGTATTCGAGCTGCAGCCGCTCGGTGGACTGGAGCGCGACGTCGACGTTCGCGCGCGCCGACTTCAGAGCGCGTGCGAGAACGGAGGCCTCGTAGGCTGCCTTGGCGGTTCCCCCCGCGGTGTGGGGGCGTGCGACGAACGCTGCGTCGCCGGCCAGCAGGATTCGACCGAACAGAGTCTTCGGCACCGTCACGTCGAGGATCGTCTGGAGGAAAGGATCGCGCGTTTCCGAGATTAGTGCGGCCATCTTCGGATGAAGCTCGCGCAAGGCACGCGCCTTCAGCGCGGCAACGGTGCTCTGCGGCGTCGTACCTCGCGGAAGCGAGGATCGATGCCGTACGCCGTTCCTGTCGGTCAGCACGTTCGCGAGGTCGGCTAGAGCGACATGCACATACCAGACCCAATTGAGGCGCCGCGATCCGGTCGTGACGGCGCCGTCTTTTCCAGGGATGAAATACACAAGCATGTGGCCGCCGCTGCGGGCCTCGGAGAAAGTGAAAAGGTCGTCGAAGAAGGACAGAAGATCGGGAGGCACGTCGCTTTCATCCAGCGTGCCCCTCCAGGCAACGTAGCCGGCATATCCCGCCTCGACGTCGGGAAGCATTGCTCGCCTCGTTGCGGAGCCCGAACCGTCGGCGGCTACGAACAGATCGCTTTCGACCACGGTGCCGTCGCCGAGGGTCGCCGAGACCTTGGAGCCGGTCTGGATCACGGTCGTCACCTCGGAGCCCGCGCGATAGCATTCATCCGGAACGGCGGCCCGCAGCGCTGCGTGGATGGCTTCCCAGGAGGTGAATTCCTGCGGCATCTCCTGCAGGACGCCGTCTCCGCCGTTGTGATCGAGATATCGCCTCCCGCGGCAGGACGTGAAGGGGAGTGGGCGTACGCCATTTTCCGCGAAAAATCGGGTCAGTTCGCGTTGGACAACGATCCCGGCTCCTCGGGCCATCATCGGGCCGGGCACGCGTTCATGAACCCTTATGGTCGCGCCGAGCCTTCGAAGCGCAATGGCGTTGCAAAGCCCGGCAATCGACCCGCCGCTGATCGTAACCGTGAAGTCATGATCGGCATGCCAACTCATCCGCCACTCCCGATTTGCAGCTTCGAATGGGTCCGTCACGTCAGTGACGCGATGCCTTGCCGGGTCGGAACGAAAGCGTCGGTAGCTGCAGGAGCAGACCCGCTGTCGCAAGCGCAGCCCCGTAGCCGCAGACGCCGAGCCAGGACAGATGCGCGTATGCCCAACTTGCCCCGAGCGATCCGAGTGAACCGCCGACGAACATTGCCGTCATGAACACGGTGTTCAGCCTGCTCCGTGCCTCCGGACGGAGCGCGAAGATCAGGTGCTGATTTGAAACCAGCGCAGCGTTCACGCCGACGTCGAGCAACACCACCCCGACGACCAATCCCGCGATGACGTCCCAGCCCGCGAAGACGATCCAGGAGGAAAGCGATACGGCGGCCGCGATCACAATGACCAGGTGCGGACCCCGCTTGTCGGCCACTCGACCTGCGAGAGGCGCAGCGAGGATGCCCGACGCACCGATGACGCCGAACAGGCCGGCGATTTCCGGTCCGAGTCCGAAGGCGGCTTCCTGAAGGTGCAGGGACAGGACGGTCCAGAAGGCGATGAATGAGGCGAACAGCATCGCTTGCGTTGCCGCCGCCAGTCGAAGCGCCGGTTCCTCGACGAGCAGGTGAACGAGCGAACGCAGCGCGGCAGGGTATCCGATGCTTTGCGTCACATGGTGGCGCGGCAGGATCAAACGGACCAGTACGGCAGCGCCGAGCGCCAACGGGACGCCGAGCCAGAACATCTCGCGCCATCCAAAATGCGATCCGACGAACCCGGCTATCGTGCGGCTGAGGAGAATGCCACCCAAGATTCCACTCACGACCGTTCCAACTGCGGCGCCCCTTGTGCGGTCATCGGCAAGCGTCGCGGCGAATGGGACGATCTGTTGGGCCACGGTGGCTGCGACGCCCAGCACGAGCGATGCCGCGATCAACGCGAGCGTGGACGGAGCGACGGCGGCGAATGCTAGAGCCGCCGCTAGAGCGACGAATTGCACGGCGATGAGACGCCGTCTCTCGACAAGGTCGCCCAAGGGAACCAACAAGAGGAGACCAACCGCGTAACCGAATTGTGTGGCTGTGGGTATGAGACCGATTGTCGAGGAGTTCGGGTAGTTTGCCTCGATCAGGCCGAGCAGAGGCTGGTTGTAGTAGATGTTTGCGACCGCGATCCCGGCGCAAACCGCCATGGCGAACGTGCGCGCGCGGGTGAGTTCGGGGACCTGTTGGTCCGTCGCAATCGTTGACGTTGACATGGCGGCAAATCCTCGTTTCGTCGGCACGCAGTCTCGGTTCCGCGCGCCCGACACTTGACCTCGAGCACGATCGAGAGTTAATTATCAATCGATAAATAACAAGGGATCGTCAAAGATGGATGGCTCCTATGTGCCGATGGCTGCGTCGGCACGTGGCCGCAATGGTCTTGGCGATAGCCGCCTTGTCCGCGCGCTCGCTTTTCAGGCGGAAGAGTGTTCGTTCGATCCTTACGCTGCGGACGCGCGAGCGTATTGGATTCCGTGCGCACGCTTTGGATTGGCTCGTCGAGCCGTGATCGGGACATTGTGCAAGTCCCGCATGAAACTGAAAAGATGGCGCCAGTACCGGCCTGATATCGCGATCGCATCTCGGAGGGGAGGGCGATGAATCTCAGGTCCGTTCTGCTTGCACTGCTTGCCATTGGAGTGATCGGCGGGACGGTGTCACTTTTTTGTGCGTTGGAATCGCCAATTCCGCCCGTCGATGCGCGGTCGCTAGGCGAGCCGGATCGTGCAGCGGTGCGCCGCGGAGCCAGTCTTGCTCTCCTTGGAGACTGTGCCACATGTCATACCGCACCCGGCGGACTCCCATACGCCGGAGGGCTTGCGATGCCGACGCCCTTCGGAACGATCTACTCCACCAATATCACACCCGATCCGGAGACGGGCATCGGGCGCTGGTCGGAGCAGGCCTTCATTCGTGCTTTGCGGTCCGGCGTGGATCGTGAAGGTCGCCACCTCTACCCGGCTTTTCCGTACGACCATTTCACGCGCGTATCGGACGACGACGCGAAGGCGTTGTACGCCTTCTTCATGTCGATCGATCCGGTCAAATCATCGGCGCCGCCCAACGAGCTTCCGTTTCCTCTCAACGTTCGTCTGACGCTGGCCGGCTGGAAGCTTCTCTTCCTTCGTCAGGCGCGGTTCGTCGCGGACCCATCGAAGGATGAGAGGTGGAATAGAGGGAAGTATCTGGTGGAGGGACTCGGCCACTGCGGCGCCTGCCATTCCCCCCGAAATCTCCTCGGTGCGGAAAAGACGTCGGCCGGTTTCGCAGGAGGCGAAGCCGAAGGTTGGCGCGCCTATGCGCTCGGTCGAAGCTCACGATCGCCGGTCGCATGGGACGAAACCGCCCTGGCGGACTATCTCGCGCGCGGCTGGCACGCTTTGCATGGGACCGCTCAAGGACCCATGGCGAACGTGGCCAACAACCTCTCGCAGGTCGACCCCGCGGACGTAAGGGCAATGGCCCATTATCTTGTCTCTCTCGGCAAAGGCGAGGGGCGGAATGATGTGGAGAGGACTCGTTCTGGTCCGGGACGCTTGCCGCACGCCGGCGGCGCTCAGGCGGCGACGCCCTCCATCCCATCAGAGCCGGGCGGCGCGATCTACGCCACCGTCTGCGCGTCGTGCCACGATGCCGACAGACCCTTGCCGCTAGGCGGCTCGAGACTCGATCTCTCCACAGCGGTTACGGACGAGGTGCCCACCAACCTGGTCAATCTGGTTGTGCGGGGAATACCGGCGGCTAGCGGCGCTTCCGCACGTCCTATCATGCCCGGTTTCGGTGATGTCCTAGACGACCGGCAGATCTCCGATCTTGCCAACTATTTGCGTACCCGGTTTGCCGGAAAGCGGCAGTGGGACGGGTTTGCGAAAGCGGTCGCGAAAGCAAGAGGTGGCCGGTGAGTCGGACCGAACAAGGACTTAGGAGGCTCGGTAAAGCAACATGACAACTTTGATCGTCAACGGCGAGCGCCGATCCATCGAGGCGAGCCCTGACACTCCGCTGCTCTACGTTCTCAGGGACGAACTCGGTCTGAACGGCGCGAAATACGGTTGCGGGCTCGGGCAATGCGGCGCCTGCACGGTCATCGTCGATGGCAAGGCCGTCTTCTCCTGTGTAACGCCGGTGATGGTGTTGGAGGGACGGACGGTCACCACGTTGGAAGGAATCGGGAGCCAGGACGCGCTTGGCCCGATGCAGCGCGCCTTCATCACCGAGCAGGCCGCACAATGCGGCTACTGTATTCCCGGCATGATGATGCGTGCTCATGCGTTGCTGAGTCGCGATCCGCACGCCACCGATGAGTCGATCAGAGCGGAGCTGCAGCCTCATCTTTGTCGATGCGGCACGCACATGCGAATCTTGCGTGCGATCCGGCGCGCCGCAGAAGAGATGCGGCCGAAGACGGCCGACGCGAGGACGGAACGATGACGCATGCTGTCTCTCGGCGCAGCGTTCTGGCCGGCGCCGGTGCGCTCATCGTCGCCTTCCGGTTTTCCGGGGCGTATGCACAGACCGAAACCGGCACGGGTGCAGGACCCTCGAAGCACGGTTTGCCGGGAAGCCTCGACGACAACCCGAGAATCGACGCCTGGATTCGCATCGACGCGTCGGGCGCCGCGACGATCCTCACCGGCAAGGCCGAACTCGGACAGGGCCTCAAGACCGCGCTTCTTCAGGTCGCGGCAGAGGAACTCAAGTTGCCGCTCGATCGGCTCTCGCTGGTCACGGCCGACACCGCGCGGACGCCCAATGAAGGCTACACGGCTGCCAGCCACTCGATGCAGGACTCCGGCACCGCGATTCGGAATGCGGCGGCGCAAGCGCGCGAACTGCTCCGGGACGAAGCGGCCCGCAGATTCGGCGTACCCGCCAGCTCGCTGCAGGTACGCGACGGCGAGGTGTTTGGTGCTGACGGCGTGCGGCTTGGTTACGGCGAATTGGTGAGCGATCAACTGCTGTCGGTCGACGCTAAGCCGATCTCGCGCTTGACCTCGCCGGCAGACTTCACCGTGATGGACCGACCCGTGCCAAGGGTCGATATTCCCGCCAAAGTGAACGGTGGGGCTGCCTACGTCCAGGATCTACGTCCAGAGGGGATGCTGCACGGTCGCGTCGTTCGCCCGCCGAGTTACGGCGCCACGTTGCGGGACTGCGATGTCGCGCGGGTCGAGCGGATGAGCGGCATCGTCAAGGTCGTGCGGGACGGCAATTTCCTCGGCGTAATTGCGGAACGCGAATGGGCCGCAGTGCAGGGAATGCGAACTCTCGCGGCCACGACGAATTGGATCGAACGGCAGGAGCTGCCGGACGAGGTGGATTTGCCGGCCGCGCTGATGAAATTGCCTTCGCGCGACACCACGATTCACGACACGGGAAATCCCGGCGGGCCGGGAATCCTGGTCGAGGGGACCTTCAGCAGACCTTATCTTACGCATGGATCGATTGGGCCGTCGTGCGCGGTTGCGCAGTTCCAGGACGGAAAGCTCACGGTTTGGACCCATACCCAGGGCGTGTTTTTCCTTCGCGATGCGATCGCCGGCATGCTGCGGATGCCCACCGAGAACGTGCGCTGCATCCATGCGGAAGGTGCCGGCTGCTATGGCCACAACGGCGCCGACGACGTCGCGGCCGACGCGGCGATGCTGGCTCTGGCAGCACCCGGTCGGCCGGTCAGGGTCCAACTGATGCGTGAACAGGAGCACGCGTGGGATCCGTTCGGGCCCGGCATGGTGGTCAAGCTGAACGCGGCGGTCGGCGCGGACGGCGCGATTGCTGATTGGCACCACGAAGTGTGGAGCCAGTCGCACATGATGCGACCCGGGCCGCCGGGCACGCTGATCGCGGCCCGACTGAAGTCGGACGCTTTCCCGCCCGCGCCAGCCGTAGCCCTTGCGCAGCCCGAAGGTGGCGGTGACAGGAACGCAATCCCGCTCTACGCGATCGCGAACTGCAAGGTGATCAGCCACTTCCTGCCCGACATGCCCTTGCGCGGCTCTTCGATGCGCTCCTTGGGCGGTTATCTAAACGTCCTCTCGATCGAAAGCGTCCTCGACGAATTGGCGGTTCGTTCACGTCAGGATCCCGTGGCGTTTCGGCTTCGGCACATTGAAGATCCACGCGCGCGCGATGTCATCGAGAAAGCGGCCTCGCGTTTTGGGTGGACCGCACGGGCTAAGTCCTCGGAAGGCACCGGGTTCGGGTTCGGCTTTGCGCGCTACAAGAATCTCGAGGCCTGGTGCGGGGTGGCCGTCGAGATCGAGCTTTCCCGGCTAAACGGTGTCATTCGTGTCCGTCGCATCGTGGCGGCGGTGGATACGGGGCAGATCGTGAATCCGGATGGCGTCCGCAATCAAATCGAAGGTGGCATCCTGCAGGCGATGAGCTGGACGCTCTTCGAGCGGGTGACGTTCGACCGTACTCGCGTCACATCGGTGGACTGGTCGGCCTATCCGATTATGCGGTTCGATCGCGTCCCCGAGTCGGTCGAAGTCCATCTGGTGGATCGGCCGGGCGACGCCTTCTATGGCGTCGCCGAGGCTGCGCAAGGGCCGACGGGAGCAGCCCTTGCCAACGCAATCAGGGATGCGACAGGCGTCCGGTTCCACGATCTTCCCATTACGTCGGCGCGCATAAAAAGAGCGATAGGGTCGTGATCGGCTAGAGCGTTTTCGAGCGAAGTGGACACCGGTTCGCGTGAAGAAAACGCGTCAAAACAAGAATCTAGAGCTTCGGTTCTGATTCAATCAGAACCGAAAATGCTCTAGCCCTTTTCCTTCGCCGGCAGAACGGAGCGGACGCCGCCGAGGAACGTCGCCACCTTCGCATCAATGATCGAATTGACGTCCGTTTCGAGCGGCATCGAATAGATGAACTGGCGTACTCCGAGATAGAAGATCGCCGCATGAAGCCCCCACACCATCTCGATTTCGAGAACGGTAATCGGGAGTTCGCGGGTGGAGGGACGCCCGTATTCGAGCCTGATCTCCTCGATCACCTTTTCGAACGCGCGTTCGCGCAGCATTCTGAGATAGCGGGCGTTCAATCCTAGGTCCTTCAGGCCCGCGAACATGAACAGGCGGATCCACTCATAGGTGAGAATGACCTCGGCGTACTCGCGATAGAACTGGATCAGCCTGGTCTTAAGGGGGACCGAACGATCGGTGATGATTTTCTCCCACGACGGCTTCCAGCGCTCGACGAAAACCTCCTGATAGACCCGCTCGATGAGGGCTTCCTTGCTCGGAAAATAGCGATAGAGCAGGGGCTGGGTGATACGCAGGCGCCTCGCGAGTTCGCGGGTCTGTCCTTCGAACCCGTGCTCGGCGAAGAACGAGACCGCTTCTCGCGCGATAATGGCCTCCCGCTCGGACGGGTCCAGCCTCTGCTGCTCTCGGATAGGCGTTCTGGGACGCGCTCTGTTCGGCTTCTTCACACCTGATTCGTGGGCTTGAGTGCGGTTCTGCAACTTCATACACCGATTTCCCGTCCTGTCCGATCCCGCCAGCCGGTTCGTCACTTTTTGTTTATCGATCGATAAATAGTCATTGACTCAAGTCAATGCCGCCTCGATAATTGATCAAACGATAAATAGCGGGCCGACAACTCCCGTCCGACCGCACCGCAAGGGAGGCTGCTCATGACGAACGATGGCTGGACGGGCAAAACGCGGCCGAAGGCACTGGTGATCGGCGGATCCATGGCCGGACTGTTCGCGGCATTGCTGCTGCGCCGGGAAGGTTGGAAGGTCGACGTATACGAACGTATCGGCGCCGAACTGGCAGGCCGAGGCGCGGGAATCGTCACTCATCGCGAGTTGTTCGAGGTATTGGGGAGAGCTGGCATCGACACGGAAGCGGCCGCAGTCGGGGTCGCCGTCCCGGGGCGGCGCGTGCTCGATGGCAGCGGCCACATCGAGGGCGAGCTCAAGTTGCGTCAGGTCCTCACCTCGTGGGGGCACCTCTATGGGCTTCTGAGGGCAGCCTTTCCGGCGGAGAACTACCATCACGGCAAGAACCTTGTGGAGGTTGCGGAGGTTGACGACCGCGTGGCGGCGCGGTTTTCCGACGGCTCCGAAGCTTCGGGAGATCTGCTGATCGGCGCGGACGGCATTTTTTCGTGCGTCAGGGCGCAGCTCGCTGCGGATGTCTATCCCAGATATGCCGGCTACGTCGCGTGGCGCGGCCTCGTCGAGGAACGAAAACTATCGCCGAGGACCCGCGCGGAGCTGTGCGACTGGTTCGCTTTCAGCCTCCCTCCCGGGGAGCAGATGCTCGGCTATCCCGTCGCCGGCGCCAACGAAGAGATGGATGTCGGCGAACGTCGCTTCAATTTCGTTTGGTACCGTCCGGCCGACTCCGGCCATGGGTTGGCCGATCTCCTGACGGACATCGACGGCGTCCGGCACGAACTGTCGATTCCGCCGATCCGGATACGCCCCGACGTGATCGCCTCGATGCGTCGGGACGCGGAGCGACTGCTTGCACCGCAGTTCGCCGAGGTCGTCCGCCTCACGGACCAGCCGTTCATACAGGCCATCCTCGATCTCGAGACGTCGCGAATGGTCCTCGGACCCCGAACGGTGATCCTGGGCGATGCGGCTTTCGTGGCTAGGCCGCACGTCGGAATGGGAGTGACGAAAGCTGCGGGAGATGCGGCCGCTCTGGTCGACGTATTGCGGGCCCATCCGCGCGATCTGCCCGCCGCGCTCGCGAAATTCGAGTCGACCCGGCTTCCGTTCGGAGCCGCGGTCGTCCGCCGCGCCCGCGATCTCGGCGCCTACATGCAGGCGCAGATTGCCACTGCCGAAGAACGGGCGATGGCGGAACGCCACCGCACCCCCGAGGCGGTGATGGCGGAGACCGCTGTCACGACGGGAATCGCTGCGTGACCGAATTCAAAAAAGGAGGAGGGGACCAACCAATGGACCTACAGGCCATTCAGAATAGTTCCGCGTTCAGACAGCTCGCGAGCGAGCGCGCGCGCCTCGGCGTCGGCATGTCGATCGTCATGACGGTCGCGTATTTCGCCTACATTCTGACCGTCGCATTCTGGCCCCGTTTGCTCGCGCATCCGCTGTGGAGCGGCACCGTGATGACCTGGGGCGTGCTGATCGGCGTCGGTCTGATCGCCTTCGGATTCCTGCTGACCGCTCTCTATGTCCGGCGGGCGAATTCCCGTTTCGATCGGCTCAGTCAGCTCCTGCTGGAGGATTTTCGATGATTGCGCGCTCGGGCTACGCAGCCTTTACCGCAACCGCAGTCGCACTTGCTTCTGAGCCTGCAGCGGCGGACGCGCTGACTTCCGCGGGCGGCGCTCGGCAATCGCTGAACGCAACGGCGATTGTCATGTTCCTCGGCTTCGTCGCGGTCAGTCTCGCCATCACACTATGGGCGGCGAGACGGGGCACGAACACGGCAAAGGATTTCTATGCTGCGGGTGCCGGTCTCAAAGGCGTCCAGAACGGGCTCGCAATTGCCGGCGATTACACCTCGGCCGCAACGTTCCTGGGTGTCACGGCGCTCGTCTACACCTCGGGCTACGACGGCATGATCTACGCGATCGGCTTTCTCGTTGGCTTTCCGATGATCCTGTTCCTGATTGCAGAGCCGCTGCGCAACCTCGGCCGCTATACGTTCGCCGACGTCGCGGCGTATCGGCTCTCCGAAGTGCCGGTTAGGGCAGTTGCCGGCGTCAATACCCTGGTCATCGTGGTCTTCTATCTGATCGCGCAGTTGGTCGGGGCCGGAAAGCTCATCCAGCTATTGTTCGGACTTCCGTACATCTACGCGGTCGGCATCGTGGGCGTACTGATGATGGTCTACGTGACTGTCGGAGGCATGCTGGCGACGACTTGGGTGCAGATCATCAAGGCCGTGCTGTTGATGTCGGGCTCGGTATTGATGTCGGTTCTGATTCTCGGACATTTCGGCTTCAGTCTGGAGGCTCTGTTCCGGGAAGCCGTCGCCTTGCATCCAAAAGCCGACGCAATCATGGCCCCCGGCGGTCTCGTCAAGGATCCGGTGTCGGCGATCTCTCTCGGATTGGCCCTGATCTTCGGTACGGCCGGACTGCCGCACATCCTCATGCGCTTCTTCACCGTCAGCGACGCTCGTGAGGCTCGCACGTCGGTGCTGGTGGCAACGGGATTCATCTCCATCTTCTACAGTCTGCTTTTCGTGCTCGGCTTCGGCGCCATCGCGATCGTTTCGGCGAATCCCCAGTTTCGGGATGCGTCGGGCGGGCTGCTCGGGGGCGTCAACATGGTGGCCCTGCATCTGGCGGATGCCGTCGGCGGATCGCTGCTGCTCGGGTTCATCTCCGCGGTGGCATTTGCGACCATTCTCGCCGTCGTGTCGGGGCTGACGCTCGCGGGCGCTTCGGCGGCGAGCCACGATCTTTACGCGCGCGTGATCCGCAGAGGTCGTGCGAGCGAGCAGGAGGAAGTGCTCGTATCGAAGGCGGCCGCAGTCGCAATCAGCGTGCTTTCGATGGGCCTGGGCGTCCTGTTCGAGAATCAGAACATCGCGTTCATGGTCGGACTGGTGTTCGCGATCGCCGCGAGCGCGAACTTCCCGGTCATACTGCTCTCGATCGTCTGGCCCGACCTCACGACGCGGGGAGCAGTGAGCGGATCGCTCGCCGGCTTACTGGCATCAGTCGGGCTGGTCGCTCTCAGCCCGGGCGTATGGACCGCCACGTTCAAGCTCGGGCCCGCGCCGTTTCCTTACGACAATCCAGCCCTCGTCTCGGTTCCGCTGGCCTTCGCCGTGTCCTGGGCGGTGTCGGTGCTCGATCGCAGCGCGGCGGCTGCCTCGGTCCGCGCATCGTTTGGCGCGCAGCATGTTCGCGCGCAGACGGGCCTGGCCGTCGAATGATGCTTCTCGGAGAACCCAACTCAAGGAGAAACCAAAATGAACGCTAATGTGGTCGAAAAGGGCTGGGCCTCTTGGCCCGATGTCATTCGCAAGGAGTTCGACGCCAATCAGTTCAACGGCCGGGTCGGCACGCGGCTCTTGTCGGAAACGGACCGCGTACGCGTCTGGGAAATTCGGCTTGCTCCGGGCGAGCGCATTGGATTCCATCGCCATGTACTGGACTATTTTTGGACTGCAGTGACGCCGGGGAGGGCGCAGTCGCATGCGGAGGATGGGACGATCGTCGAGGCCGTCTATTCGGCTGGCGAGACCCGTCACTTCGTCTATGGAAAAGGCGAATACAAGATCCACGACCTCGAAAACGTCGGAGATGCGGATTTGTGGTTTACGACGGTTGAGTTCCTCGACAGCGCCAACAAGCCTTTGGAACTTGGCCGCTAAATCCATCGCGAAGCGTGAGGAGTGTCGCGCAATCTACCTCGCGACAGAAAGCCATCGATCAGAATTCGAATCCATAGGCCGAGCGTTCAGTAATGGCCGCTCAATAGGGACTGCCGTTGCAGAACGATGGAGCGACCAATGGCAAGCGATTTCATAGAAAGGGTCGCTATAGTCGCCAAGCGGACGTTTGAGCTGATGGCCATGTAGGTGAAAGGCCAAAAGCCACCATGAGGACTGCTTTGGCCTCAAAAATTCGGTGTCGGTAGCGGAAAGCGCGGATTGCTTACTCGCGGGGAATGAGACGGAGCAACAGCTTAGGTTTCGAGGTGCATGGATAGTCCAGAGCAAAGACAGTGCAATATGATCGTGCGACGAACGCCCATTTTCGGCTGGATAAGCCCAGGGGTGCGACCGGCAAGTCATTGATTGTTCTCAACCCGGAGCTGTCTCTTAATCAGCGGGTCCCGGGTTCGAGCCCTGGTGCGCCCACCAAGCTTTTCAATAGCTTAGGTATCTTGCGAGGCGGCCATTCCGACAAGCGGTCAGCGGCTATTCCGACAAACCAGCTGCTTTTGTTTGCTCCTCGCGACGCTTCTTAGTGCCTGAGATCAGTTGCTTGCGTGTGCGTTTTGCGTAAGTCAGCAATTGCCGCGCCGATCGATGACGGCCCGCCGCGCGCAATTCAGCGTCCGTGACATCGCTATCGGCCGTTTTCATCAATTGAGAGGGCTGATCTCCGAAGTACGCTACGACGCGTTTATCGCCGCGCTAGGGCGGCGGCTCGCAAATGGGCCCAAGCTTCGCCACGAAGTCTCAGATGATGTCTCTCACCCTGTGGGCGAATGACCGAATTCGGAACCTTGACGAGCTCGAACGACTGCTCTTGGCGAAAGCGAACCTGGGTGGGGTTCCACTTTCCGCGACACAGCTAGTCACTTTGCGACGCTACAGGAGCACATGCCGCAATGTTACGTCGCTAGTCGTAGCAAAGTGGAGTATTGCGTGCGCCAGATCCTCGTCATCAATAGTAGCGTCTCGGGCGAAGCGTCCGTATCACGGGTCCTCGTCGAGGACGTCGTACAACGCTTGTTGGAGGCGAACCCCGGCGCCGTCGTCACTTACCGCGACCTCGGCGACGGGTCGATCCCGCATCTCACACCCGCCACCGTTTCAGGTGTTAGGGCCGTCGCCAGGACGGACGATGAACTGAATACGCAGGCCCTTTCGGACGAGCTGATCGCCGAACTGCAGGCCGCCGACGTCGTCGTGATTGGCGCCCCGATGTACAATTTTAGTATCCCTTCGTCGCTACGTGCTTGGTTCGACCACGTGCTGCGCCCGCGCGTTACGTTCACATACAATGAGGCTGGTCCGCAGGGACTGCTAACGGGCAAACGCGCAATCGTGATTGAGCCGCGGGGCGGGGTCTATTCGGAGGGGCCGACGAATGCGATCGACTTCCAAGAACCCTACCTGAAGCAGCTCTTGGGCTTTGTCGGGATCGCCGACGTCACCTTCATTCATGCCGAGAAGATCGGTTATGGACCTGAAGCGCGTGAATTCGCGCTAACTACGGCGAGATCGCGGATTGCGGAAGCCGCCGCCCGTATCGCCGCCGGATCTGGCAGGTCTGACAGCGATGTGTTCGCGTCGGATGAAGCCAAGGTCCCCGCGGCGGGGATCGCATCGTCGTCGGAGACCTCGATCGATTATGATGCGATGATGCAACCCAACCTCGCGCGCGTTTTCGGGGAGCACGATCCTTCGCGCCGCATCAAGGCGATCCGTGAGCTTTACGACGAGGATGCGGAGCTTCACGAGCCCCAGCGTTCGGTGCGAGGTCATGATGCGATTTCGCAGGCTGTAGCGGAACTACTCGCCCATCTGCCGCCAGAGTTCGCGTTCAGCGCGATCCGGCCGGCGCTCGGCCACAACGGCGTCGGGCGGCTGCAGTGGAGGGCCGGGCCGCCGGACGGCCCCGCCGCCGTGACCGGCATCGATGTGGCGCATATCGAGGGTGGTGTCATCCGGTCCCTCCATGTTTTCCTTGATCAGCCGGGTGCTTGACCAATGACGTCCAACTCGTCGCCTATCAGGATTGGCTACTGTCTATCGCTCACTGGACCGCTATCGGGGAACAGTAAGTCCGCGCAGCTCGCGCATGACATCTGGCGTGATGACGTGAATAGCCGTGGCGGCCTTCTTGGACGCCCGGTGGAGTTAGTCCGCTACGATGACGAAGGGGATGCGTCTCGCGTGGCGTCGCTATACGCGCGCCTGATGGACGAGGACGGCGTGGATCTCGTCATCGGGGGTTACGGAACCAACACCAACCTCGCCGCCATGCCCGAGATCATCTCGCGCCAGCGTTTCTTTGTTGGGCTTATGGCTCTCGGCGCAAACAACGAGCTGAAGTACCAAAACTACTTCGCGATGATTCCGACGGGACCGGACCCCAACGTCGCGCTTACCGAGGGCTTCTTCGAAACCGCCGCTCGGCAATCCCCTCGGCCGACGACCGTGGCACTGCTCTCAGCGGACGCGGTCTTTTCGCGGAACCCGATCCTTGGCGCCAAAGCCAATGCGGCAAGGTACGGGTTTGAGGTAGTCCACGAGGCGACCTATCCGCTCGCAACCAGCGATTTCGCACCGCTTCTCGACGACGTGGCACAAAGCGGATCCGATCTTCTGTTCCTGTGCTCCTACCTCCAGGATACGGTCGATCTCGTTCAAGCCCTCGAAAGCCACCCCTTCCGACCAAAGATGGTGGGGGCAAGCATGATCGGCCCGCAGAATGCCGGTGTTAAGAGCAAGCTCGGGCCGCTGCTCAACGGGATCGTGAACTATGAATATTGGGTCCCGGCGCCCTCCTTGGCCTTCGAGGGCGTTGGTAAACTATTGGAAACCTACAGGTCGCGTGCGGCAGGATCAGATGTCGATCCACTCGGTCACTATATGGCGCCGTTGGCCTACTCGCAGATGCAGGTCATAGCCCAGGCTATTGAGGGCACGGGAAGCCTGGACGACACCGCGCTTTCTGAGTTCACGCGACGCGCGGGGTTCTCGACAGTTATGGGCAGCATCACCTTCGGGTCGCGTGGCGAGTGGACGCATCCCCGCGTGTTGCAGGTGCAGTTCCAGAACGTCCATGGCCACAGTATCGACCAGTTCAGGGACGGTTCCCGGCAAGTCGTCGTGGCCCCGCAGGAAATGGCGTCAGGAGCGTTGATTTATCCGTTCACGAAAGCTCGAGAGAGCTAGGAGGGCAGCGCGCTTTTCTAAACTCATCTCAGCTCAGTGCTCGACTCAGACAGGCGCAGTGCCCACGACGTGCGGAGCCTTCTCGAAACACTCGATCAGCATCTCGGTGAGGAGTCTTACCTTGCGAGCGGGATGCTGACCTGGCGGCCGGACGACAAATACGCCTGCCGGGCGTATTGGGTGGCGCGTCATGACTGGAACAAGCGCGCCAGAGGCGAGATGCTCGTGGATGAGGCCCTCGGGGAGATAAGAGATGCCGAGCCCCGCTAGGGCGGCGGCGACCAGAGCTGTGCCGTTGTCAGCCTTGAAGCGCCCCTGGGGACGGATCGTGATAACTTTTTCACCCTCCATGAATTGCCAAGTTTCAGTACCCTGCATGAGAGCTTGATGGGTGAGGAGTTCATCCGGTGTCTCAGGCGATCCGTGCGCTTTGATATATTCCGGACTCGCAACTAACTTCCCATAGATCGGTCCGACGCGTCTTGCGATCAGGTTAGAGTCCTGAAGATGGCCAAGCCGTATCGCACAATCATAACCCTCTGCGATGAGATCTACGAAGCGATCAGTGTAGCAGGTGTGGATGTGGAGTTGGGGATGACGCCGCGCCATTTCGGCGAACACGGGAGCAAGGTGAGTCGGGCCGAAGGAAAGCGGCGCAGCGACGCGCAAGCGGCCGCGAAGGTCACCGGCGGGTAGGATCGTTTCCTTGGCAACATCGATCTCGGCGCAGAC